>NZ_JCAMOQ010000011.1:0-211118 GCF_059512365.1 Bradyrhizobium sp. Ses1 | reverse complement strand
CACCCGCGGCAGCTCTTGCTGCTCGCGAGCTTAGCGCCAGCGTCGGGGCGCCAGGACCACACGACTTCGCCGTCCGCTGCTGTCGCGCTCGTCAGTCGCAACGTCAGCGTCCACCGCATCTCACCGCGCGTTCGTGACGATCGCGATCCGCCCCTCTCATCGGGTGAGACGGCGCGGGTTATAGAGGTGATTTGCCCGACGGGTTAACAGGAAAATTTTGGTGAACAGGGACTGGACCGCCCGATTCGCTTTGAAATTGCACGGAAAATTTATCTCTGTGCGCTGGCCGGCGCGATCCGGAAGCCCCCTCCGGGATTGGCTTGCGGGACCTGCTTGCGCTATATGACAGCAGGGCGTGGTTTGGGGGCCACGGCAGGGACTGTTATGCTGAAAACGGTATTCGCACCGCAGCTTGTGATCCTCTACATCCTGGCGGCATCAACGATCTATGTGCATTTCCGCGGCCGCGAGCGGCTCCGCTTCGCGCGTCAGCTCGGCGATCACTCGACCTATCTCGCGCCCTACAATGTGTTGATGTATGCGGGCTCGGCCATTCCGAACACGCCGGTGATTCCGGTCGAGAAGTTTCCCGAGCTCGCCAAGCTCAGCGAGAACTGGGAGACCATCCGCGAAGAGGCGGTGCGGCTGTTCGACGAGGGCTTTATCCGAGCAGCCGCCAAGAACAACGACTGGGGCTTCTATTCGTTCTTCAAGAGCGGCTGGAAGCGCTTTTACCTGAAGTGGTATGACGACTTCCTGCCGTCGGCGCGCACGCTGTGCCCAAAGACCGTGGAATTGCTGAATTCGATTCCGTCCGTGCACGGCGCGATGTTTGCGATGCTGCCGCCCGGCGGCAAGCTCGGCGCGCACCGCGATCCCTTTGCCGGCTCGCTGCGCTATCACCTCGGGCTGGTCACCCCCAACTCGAACAAGTGCCGGATCGTGGTCGACGGCGTGGAATGCGTCTGGCGCGACGGCCAGGCCTTCATGTTCGACGAGACCTTCATCCACCACGCCGAGAACGCCACCGACGTCAACCGCATCATCCTGTTCTGCGACGTCGAACGCCCGATGAAGTATGGCTTCATGACCGCGATCAACCGCTGGGTCAGCCATCACATTGTCAAGGCCTCCGCCACGCAGAACGTGGACGGCGAGCATGTCGGCGTGCTCAACAAGGTGTTCGGCAAGCTCTACGAGGTTCATCTCGCCAGCCGCAAGGTCAAGGAGTGGAACCGCAACGTGTACTACACGCTGAAATATTCGCTGACGGTCGTGATCCTCGGGCTGATCGTTGCGTCGGCGTTGCGGTGAGTGCGTAGGGCGGATTAGCGAAGCGTAATCCGCCGTCTTTTGTGCAATGGTGGAATGGCGGATTACGCTTCGCGTATCCGCCCACGGTCCTTTCCGGATCATGCTCTAGGGAAGCGCTGCAGCGGCGTTGACAACGAGCGGACTGTCGGTCGGCGCAGGCGCCAGTTCGCTGCTGCTGCCCTTGGTGAGAAACTCGTCGAGCGTGGCCTGGATCCTGTGCTTGACGGAATAAGGTCCACGGTCGCACATGTCAGTGTGCCGGAATTGCGTATTGATGATATCGATAACTTGCTTCTTGGCCTGTTCGGGAGCCGGCAACACGCCGGGATCGGTCTTGAAGTTGGGATCTTTCGAGCGGAACGACAGGATCTTAAGTCTGTGGTCAAGCACGAAGGGGACGCGCAAATTGTCCAGCGTGATCACCTTTGACACCAGTTCGGGATGTTGCTTGGCGTAGTACATGGCGATATCGCCGCCGTTTGAATGGCCCACGAGGGTCAGATGATCGTAGACGGCATTGGGCTCAAGCGCCTTCAGCTTCGCGAGCACAAAGCCGATGTTGGCTTCGCCCTTTTTGTAGACGCCAATCCTGCCCACATAGGGTAGTCCGACCCTCGTCATCAGCGGAGGGTCGGATGGAATATCCTGCTGGATGCTGGCGACCAGATATCCATCCGCGGCCAGCACGTTTTCCAGGAACGAATATTCGGTGTTCTTGACCGTGTTGCCGTTGCTGATGATCGCGACCGGAAGCTTCCAGATTCCGGCATTGGCCTTCATCTCGTAATCCGCACGCACGGCAAGATCGACCGGCACCAGCCGTTGTCGGGTCTGATCATAGAGGCTCAAGCTTTCGTGCCGAATTCCCCACTTGCTCACGCCAAAGTAGGCGGCGCCGGAAAGGGCGCAGAGACAGGCGAAAACGACAATTCCTCGCTTCATTGCCTCCATCCCGTCGTTCTTTTTTCGGTATTAACTCGCTGAGTGGGTGACGGAAAAGGCTCTAAGTCCTGCGGCCATATTAAATTTCTGTCAGCTTCTTGCCGTGCGCGGGCATCGCTGCGCCCCGCGCAGGAATGAAGCGGCGCGATGCTTGCGAGGATACAAGCGGCTATGTTCGCCTTCGGTCCAACCGATCCGCTTAAGGTCTAGCTGTCGCCCCCAGCTCCCGTAGAAGACGGCGGATTACGCTGCGCTAATCCGCCCTAAGATCCTTGCTCCGCTGGACTAAAGTTCTAGCCTCTATTTCCTGGTCGGATGGAACTTTCGGCGCGTCATATCGTTTTGCGATTAAACGACCCAACAAAGTCGGGGGGCTTGTCCGAGGGAGAAGCTCCCATGGCAACGCTCGGCCTCGACGCCACTCAACTGACTCCATCCGAGCATCAGCGCCAGCTTCGGCGCGCCGTCATCGCCTCCACGATTGGGACCGCGATCGAATGGTATGATTTCTTCCTTTACAGCACCGTCACCGGGCTGGTTTTCGCAAAGCTGTTCTTCCCGCACTCCGACCCCTGGGTCGGCACGCTGGAGGCATTTGCCATTTATGCTGTCGGCTTCGTCGCGCGGCCGATCGGTGCTGCGATCTTCGGGCATTATGGCGACCGCATCGGCCGCAAAGCGACGCTGATCGCGACGCTGCTCCTGATGGGACTGGCGACCGCGGCGGTGGCCGTGGTGCCGACCTATGAGCGCGTCGGCATCTGGGGTGCGGTGATCCTGACGGTGCTGCGCTTCATCCAGGGCGTCGGTGTCGGCGGCGAATGGGGCGGCTCGGTGCTGATGTCGATGGAATGGGCGCGCGACAACCACTCCCGCGGGTTCATCGCGTCATGGCCGCAATTCGGCGTTCCGTGCGGCCTGTTCCTCGCCAATCTTGCCGTTCTGGCGTTCAGCCAGATGGCTGGGGACCAGTTTCTCGCCTGGGGCTGGCGGCTTCCGTTTGCGCTCAGCCTCATCCTGGTCGTCGTCGGTCTCTACATCAGGCTCGGCATTCTGGAAACGCCGGTGTTCAGCAAACTGCAGGCCGAGCAAAAGCTCGACCGCACGCCGATGCTGACGGTGATCAAGGAGTATCCGAAGGAAATCCTGCTGTCCGCCTTCGCGCGCATGGCCGAGCAGGCGCCGTTCTACATCTTCACCGCCTTCGTCTTTTCCTACGGCATTGCCACGCTGCACGTCTCGCGCGACTTCCTGCTCACTGCGGTGCTCACGGCTTCGGTGCTGTCGTTCGTCTCGATCCCGCTGTTCGGGCATCTGTCTGACCGGATCGGCCGCAAGAACATGTATATGATCGGTGCCGTCGTGACCGGCATCTTCGGCTTCATCTACTTCGCGATGCTCAACACGGGATCTTTGACGATCATCTTCCTCGCGATCGTCCTGTCGCTGATCCCGCACGACATGATGTACGGGCCGCAGGCCGCGCTGATCGCCGAGAGCTTTACCGGGCGCCTGCGCTACAGCGGTTCATCGCTCGGCTACCAGCTCGCGTCGGTGATCGCCGGCGGTCCGGCGCCCCTGATCGCGGCCTGGCTGTTCGGCATGTACCAGTCGGCGACCGCAATCGCGATCTACATCGCGATCTGCGCCGTCATCACCCTGGTCGCGACTGCGCTGATGACCGACTACACCGGAAAGGACATCAACGCGGCCGACGCACACGACCGGCGGGCATAAGGCAGCAAATGGAGGAAAGGGCATGTTGAAATGGCGGAATGAATCGGCGCTCGATCTCTACAATCTGGCGGCAGCGATCTTCCTGCTTGCGGCACCGTGGATGTTTGTCCGTGTCAACCCGACGGCGGCAATCGATCTGCGGGCAAGCGGCGCGGCGATCGCGATCCTGTCGCTAGCGGCGATCATTGCATTTTCCGCTTGGGAAGAATGGGTCAACCTGCTCGTCGGGGGCTGGCTGATCGTGTCGCCCTGGCTGCTCGGCTTCGCGCACACCCGCGCAATGCATTTCAGCATCATCGCCGGCGCCGTGGTGATGTTCATGTCGCTGCTTGAGCTGTGGCTGGAATACGAGAAGACGCATCTCGGCCCGGGCTACGAAGCTTAGCAATAACGGGACTGTCATTCCGGGGCGCGCGCAGCGCGAGCCCGGAATCCATTTCTCCGCCGTCACCTGCCGCCTGATGGATTCCGGGTTCGATGCTGCGCATCGCCCCGGAATGACTGCTGTTAGGGCGGAGTATTACTCCGGCTGGCCGATCGAGACCTTCAGCGTGCCGACGCCGTCGACGCCGCATTCGATTTGATCGCCGGGCTGGAGCTGGGAGACGCCGGCTGGTGTTCCCGTCATGATGAGGTCGCCGGCGGCGAGCTTCACCTGCTGGGAGAGCTGCCAGATGATCTCGGGCACGTTCCAGATCAGTTCGGTGAGGTCGCCCTTCTGGGTTTCCTTGCCGTTGACGGTGAGCCAAATCCTGCCCTTTGACGGATGGCCGATCTTGGAGGCGGGTTGCAGCGCAGAGCAGGGCGCCGAATAGTCGAAGGACTTTCCGATCTCCCAGGGACGCTCCTTCTTGCGCGAGGCGATCTGCAGATCGCGGCGGGTGAGATCGATGCCGACGGCGTAGCCATAGACATGGTCCAGCGCCTTGTCGGCGGGAATGTTGAGGCCGCCGCTCTTCATTGCGACCACCAGTTCGACCTCGTGGTGCAAGTCCTTGGTCAGCGGCGGGTAGGGGATGGTAGCACCGTCAGGCACCAGCATGTCGGCGTGCTTGGCGAAGAAGAAGGGTGGCGCGCGCTCGTCATTGCCCATCTCCCTGATGTGTTCGAGGTAGTTGCGCCCGACGCACCAAATGCGGCGGACGGGGAAGGATTTCGTCTCGCCGACGACGGGGAGCGAAGGCTGCGGCGGGGCGGGGACGACGTAGTCTGCGGCGGTCATGAAGCGCTCTCGTTGTTGAGTGAATGAGTTATGGCATCGATCGGTGCGGCGAGCTTACTTCACCTCTCCCGCTTGCGGGAGAGGTCGGCGCGTAGCGCCGGGTGAGGGTTCTCTCCCCGCGGAAAGTCCTATCGTGGAGACACCCTCACCCCGACCCTCTCCCGCAAGCGGAAGAGGGAGTGTAGCGTCGTCCTGGTTGGCTCCGTGACTCAATCTCTTCATATCCCTAGCCGGTGGCGCTGATCGCAGCGTGAGCGGGCGGGTGTCGTAGTGCTGCAGGCGGAAGAACGAGGCGTAGCGGCCGCCGCGGCGGAGCAGTTCGTCATGGCGACCGCGCTCGACGATCTGGCCGCCCTCGACCACCAGGATCGCGTCCGCATGCATGATGGTGTGCAGCCGATGCGCGATCACGATCGTGGTGCGGTTCTGGCAGAGATGCTCGATCGCCTCCTGCACCTGCTTTTCGGATTCGGAATCGAGCGCGGCGGTCGCTTCATCAAGCAGGATGATCGGCGCGTTCTTGATCAGCGCGCGCGCCACCGCGATGCGCTGGCGCTGCCCGCCGGACAACTGCGTGCCGAGCTCGCCGGCCGGGGTGTCGTAGCCGAGCGGGAAGCTGGTGATGAAGTCGTGCGCACAGGCCGCCTTGGCCGCGTCCACGATCTCATCTTCGGTGGCGCCGGGCTTGCCGAAGGCGATGTTGTTGCGGATGGTGTCGCGGAACAGATAGACGTCCTGGCCGACATAGGCGGTCTGCTGGCGCAGCGAGCGCCGCGACACCGAAGCGATCGATTGGCCGTCGATCAGGATGTCGCCCTCACTCGCTTCATAGAAGCGAAGGAGCAGCGCCAGCACTGTGGACTTGCCGCCGCCGGAGGGGCCGACCAGCGCGGTGACCTTGCCGGGTTCGGCGACGAAGCTCATGTGGTTCAGCACCGGCGCGTCGGCGCGATAGGCAAAGCCGACATCGCGCAGCTCAATCCGCGCTTCGGTCAGCCTCAAGGCCGGCTTGTCGTCGTCGGAGCGTTCGCTCGCGGGGCTATCGACGACTTCGAGCAGCATCCGCGCGCCGACCAACTGGCTGTTCAGATCGATGTTGAGCCGCGACAGACGTTTTGCCGGCTCGGTTGCCATCAGGAAGGCGGTCATGAAGGAGAAGAACGCGCCGGGGGTCGCGTTGAGCGCGACCACGCTGTAGCCGCCATAGAGCAGGCAGCCGGCCACTGCGAAGCCGCCGAGCATCTCCATCAGCGGGTTCGAGCGGTTGGCAACCCGCGCCATCTTGTTGGCGTTGCGCTCGACGGCCGTGATGTTCGCGTCGATGCGCTGCTTCATCGTCTCTTCCAGCGTGAACGCCTTCACGGTGCGGATGCCCTGCAGCGATTCCTGCATGGTCTCGAGGATGTCGGCGGTGCCGGTGAACTGGTTGTAGGCGAGGCCCTTGATGCGCTTCACCAGCTTGCGCAGGATCAGCATCGCCGGCGGCACCACCACGAGGCCAATGAACGACAGCACCGGATCCTGGAACACCATCACGCCGATCATGGCGATCAACGTCAACAGATCGCGCCCGATGGCGTTGATCAGCATGTTGAGGACGTCGGTGATGGATTTGGCGCCGGCAGTCAGCCGGGCCAGGAATTCCGACGAATGCCGTTCGGAGAAGAAGCCGATGCTTTCGCTCATCAGCTTGGCGAATAACTGACGCTGATTGTTGGCCAGGATGGCGTTGCTGATCTTCGCCAGGATCACGGAGTGGCCGTAGGTCGCCACGCCCTTGATGAACAACAGAATGACGGTCACGCCGGAGAGACGCGCGATGCCGGCAATGTCCCTGTCGATATAGGCCTGGTTGATCACCTGACCCAGGATATAGGCGGCGCCGGCGGTGGCGCCGGCCGATATTGCCATCAGGACGAACGCTTGCAGATAGCGCCGCCAATAGGTGAGCCCCTGCTCGGCGATCAGACGGCGAATCAGGATCGCCGCCCCATAGGGGTCGTCGGTTATCTTTCTTGGAGGCTCGGTCATCCGCGTTCCCTTGACGCCGCGTTGTTCGGAAGCGGGCGCGCGTCAGCGTCAGGCGAACGACTCCTTGCCTGCGAAACAGATGTTTTTCAAGCCATATTCAGGTCAAATAACGGCTTGATTTTCAGGCCGATTCCGCCTGCTGGAGCGGGCCGCCGCGCTCCAGGAACAGCTTTTGCTCCCAGGCCAGCGCATGCGCCGCGATGGTCTCGAGATCGTCGTATTTCGGCGTCCAGTCCAGGAGCGTGCGGATGCGGCTGGTGTCGGCGACCATGGTCATGATGTCGCCGGGACGGCGCGGCGCAACCGACACGGCGAAATTGCGCATCGAGACGCGGCGCACCGCCTCGATCGTCTCCAGCACCGAATAGCCGCGGCCATAGCCGCAATTCAGCGTGACCGAACCTCCGCCAGCACGCAAATAAGACAGCGCGGCGTGATGCGCCTCGACGAGATCGGTGACATGGATGAAGTCGCGGATGCAAGTACCGTCCGGCGTCGGATAGTCGCTGCCGAACACGTCGACCTTGGCGCGCTGGCCGGTGGCGGCCTCGACCGCGATCTTGAGCAGATGCGTCGCGCCGATGGTGGAAAGCCCGATGCGGCCCAGCGGGTCGGCGCCGGCGACGTTGAAATAGCGCAGCACGACATAGCTCATGCCATAGGCGGTGGCCACATCATGCAGCATGATCTCCGTCATCAGCTTCGACATGCCGTAGGGCGACAGCGGCCGCGTCGGCGCGGTTTCCGGCACCGGCACCTCTTCGGGATTGCCATAGACGGCGGCGGTGGACGAGAAGATGAAGCGGCTGACGCCGGACTTGACCGCGGCGTTCAACAGGCTCTGTGTGGTCATCGTGTTGTTGCGGTAGTAGCCGAGCGGATCGCGCATCGATTCCGGAACCACCACCGAGCCGGCGAAATGGATGATGCTCTCGACGCCGTGCTGGGCGATCACGCCCTCGACGAGATTTTCGTCGCCGGCATCGCCGATGAACAGCGGCACGCCTTCGGGCAACAGGGCGGAGAAGCCGGTCGAGAGGTTGTCGACCACCACGACGCTTTCGCCGGCATCGACCAGCGCGCGCACCATGTGACTTCCGATATAGCCGGCGCCGCCGGTGACGAGCACGGTCATGACTTCACCTCTCCCCGCTATTTTCCCGGGATGTTAGCGGGGGCGCGATGAAGAGGGGGTTTCGTGGCCTCAGAACTGGCCCCTATGCTTAATGTTGCGTATACGAACTCCTGCAAAGGGGGACTTACGTGCCGATCGAGAACAATCCGGCCGCTGAGCTGCAACTGATCGTGCCGAATCTGCACAGGCGCTATTCGGGCGTGACTGCGACCAACCGCATGGTCGCACCGAAGCTTGCGAAGATGTTCCGCGCCGCATGGCTCGGCTCGCATGCGCCCGAGGGCATCGCGCGCATGGGCTTCGCTGACCTTCTAAAATTATGGCGCCGTCCTGCGCCGCTGATCTGGCACGCGCGGCGCAATGACGAGATGATCGTGGGCGTGCTGCTGCGCGCGCTCGGCTGGCCGTTGAAACTCGTGTTCACGTCCGCCGCGCAACGCCACCACACCTGGCTGACTCGCTGGCTGATCCGGCAGATGGATGCGGTGATCGCGACGAGCGCGTTGTCTGCGTCCTTCCTCAAGCGCGAGGCGACGGTGGTGATGCATGGCGTCGACACCGAACGTTACGCGCCGCCGGCCGACCGCGCGGCGGCGTTCGCCGAAAGTGGCCTGCCCGGGCGCTACGCGATTGGCTGCTTCGGCCGCGTGCGCGCGCAGAAGGGCAGCGACGTCTTTGTCGAGGCGATGTGCCGGCTGTTGCCGCGCTATCCGGATTTTTCGGCGGTGCTGGTCGGCGCCGTGGTGCCGGAGCAGCAGGGGTTTGCGAACGGGCTGAAGCAGCGGATCGAGGCTGCGGGGTTGACGTCGCGGATCAGGATATCAGGTGAAGTCCCGATCGAGGAGGTCGAGCGCTGGTATCAGCGATTGACCATCTACGCTTTCACCTCGCGCAACGAGGGCTTTGGGTTGACGCTGATCGAAGCGATGTCATCAGGCGCGGCGCTGGTGGCGGCGCGCGCGGGCGCGGCCGAATTCGTGGTCGAGGATGGCATCACCGGCCTGCTGGTGCCGCCGGGTGATGTCGATGCGCTCTGCGCCGCGCTCGAGCCGTTGATGCGCGATCCGGCGGCTGCGGCTGCGATGGGAGAGCGGGCGCGGGCCCGCGTGGTGGAAAAATTCAGTCTCGACGCCGAGGCGAACGGGATCGCCGCGGTCTATCGCGTGCTCGCCTGAGCCAGCACGCGCTCGGCGATATCGGCCACGTCAGAGGCCGGAATATCGCGCATGCAGCGGTGGTCGTTCATGGTGCAGACCGGGCGATGGCAAGGCTGACACGGCACGTGCGTCTTGGTCACCACGGTTGCGGCGAGGCCGTTGAGCGGCGCCCAGTGGTAGGGGCTCGTAGGGCCGAAAATGCCCATGGTCGGGGTGCCGAGCGCGGCTGCGACATGCATCAGGCCGGAATCGTTCGAAATCGCGACGCTCGCCGCAGCCATCGCGAGGATACCGTTGCGCAAGTCCGTGCCGGTGAGGTCGCGGACACCGGCGCCGCCGGCGGCGACGATCTCCGCAGCCAGCGCCTTCTCGCCGGGGCCTCCGACCACCCAGACGTCAAAACCGCGCGCGGCCAGCAGCCGTGCCGCCTCGCCGTAATAGGTCCAGCGTTTACCCGAGCCGACCGAGCCGGGCGCCAGCGCGATCGCGGGGCCGCGGGCCAGACCGTTGGCTTGCCGCCAGCGCTCGGTTTCCTCCGTGGGAACCCGCAGCTGCGGCACCGGCCATTCGGGCGGAAATTTCGCGCCCACGGGCAAAGCGAGCGCCGACATCTGGTCGACCATGCGATCCAGCTTCTTCTCGCCCCAGCGCATGTGGTTGATGAGGCCGAACCTCGCCTCGCCGCAAAAGCCGACCCGCTCCGGGATGCCGGCCAGCGTCGGCGCGATCGCCGACTTCCATGTGCGGAGCATGACCAGGGCGGTGTGATAGCCGCGGGCGCGAAGTTCCCCTGCCAGGCCGAACTGCTTTGCCACGGCCAGGCGGCCGCGCGGCAAATCCCAGACCACCTTGCCGCGGACACCCGGCATGTAGTCGACCAGAGACGCGCAGAGCGAGGTTGTAAGCATGTCGACCGGACGATTCGGCCAGCGCTGTTTCAGCACCCGCACGACGGTATGGCCGCGGACGAAATCGCCGATCCACATATAGGGGATGATCAGGATCGGGCGGGTATCGCCGGCGTCCTCGACCTCAATGCTTTCTATTGAATCAATATTCATATCTTCTGTGCGGGAACCCGGCGCTTTTGCGGCCCCGTCGGTAGCCGCTCTCCATCCGGAGGTAAAGTCAGCCGCATTTCATCCACCGCGCAAGTTGCCTGCGCCGCCGGACTGGGGCAAAGCTGGCGCCGCACAAATCAGGGCAGGGATCGGCATGTTGCTGGTGACCGGCGGGGCCGGTTTTATCGGGTCGAATGTCGTGGCCGCGTTGAATGACGCCGGCCGCACGGACGTCGTCGTGTGCGACGCCCTTGGCCATGACGGCAAGTGGCGCAATTTGGCAAAACGCCAGCTTACCGATGTCGTGCCGCCATCGGAGCTTTCGGCGTGGCTGTTGGGCCGGCGGCTCGATGCGGTGATCCACCTCGGAGCGATCTCGGAGACGACGGCGACCGACGGCGATCTCGTGATCGAGACCAATTTCCGCCTGTCGCTGCGGCTGCTCGACTGGTGCACGGCGAATGCGACGCCGCTGATCTATGCGTCCTCGGCCGCGACCTATGGCGACGGTGAAGCGGGATTTCGCGACGAGCAGACGGTCGAGGCGCTGAAGAAACTGCGGCCGATGAATCTCTATGGCTGGAGCAAGCATCTGTTCGATCTCGCCGTGGCCGAGCGCGCCGCGCGCGGTGAGAAATTGCCGCCGCAATGGGCGGGCCTGAAATTCTTCAACGTGTTCGGGCCGAACGAATATCACAAGAGTACCATGATGAGCGTGCTGGCGCGGCGCTTCGACGACATCAAGGCAGGCCGCACGGTGCAATTGTTCAAGTCGCATCGCGATGGCATCGCCGATGGCGACCAGCGGCGCGACTTCATCTATGTCGACGACACCGTGCGGGTGATGATGTGGCTGCTCGCCACGTCTTCGGTCAGCGGATTGTTCAATGTTGGAACCGGCACTGCGCGCAGTTTCCGCGACCTGATGCTGTCGGCTTATGCCGCGCTCGGGCTAAAGCCGAACATCGAGTATGTCGACATGCCCGAACAGATCAGGGGCAGCTATCAATATTTCACGCAAGCCGATGTCGATCGCCTGCAGCGTGCGGGCTATAACGGCGGTTTCACGCGGCTCGAGGACGCCGTCGATGCCTACGTGAACGGCTTCCTCGATCGTCCTGACCGCTACCGCTGACGGGCCAAGGAAACAGATGCTCGATTTCGAAACCCTGTCGCAGGCGCTTTCCCGTCAGACCGTGCTCTGCATCGGTGACCTGATGCTGGACGAGTTCGTCTATGGCGAGGTGTCGCGGATTTCGCCCGAGGCGCCGGCGCCGGTGATCGCGGTCCAGCGCAGCGAGACCAATGTCGGCGGCGCCGGCAATGTCGCGCGCAACATCGCGTCGCTCGGTGGCCGCTGCATTTTTGTCGGCCTCATCGGCGAGGATGAGACGGGCGCGAGACTGAAGACAGCACTGGCGGCCGAGAGCGGGATCGAAAGCCGGCTGGTGTGCGACAGCGCGCGCCCGACGACGCGGAAGGTGCGCTTCGTCTCCGAGCATTTTTCCACCCACATGCTGCGCGCCGACTGGGAGCAGGCGCAGCCGGCGACAGGCGAGATCGAGCAGCAACTGATCGATACGATCCTCCCCGAGCTCGCCCGTGCCGACATCGTGCTGCTGTCTGATTATGCCAAGGGCGTGCTGACCGCGCGGGTGATCCGCAACACCATCGATGCCGCGCGCAAGCTTGGCAAGCGCGTGATCGTCGATCCTAAGAGCCTCAATCTTGCGATCTATCGCGGCGCGACGCTGCTCACCCCCAACCGCAAGGAATTCGCTGAGGCGACGCGGAGCCGCGCCGATACGCCCGGTGCGATCGCCGAAGCGGCGGAGGACGCGATGCGGCTCGCCGATTGCGAGGCGATGCTGGTGACGCAGGGCGAGCGCGGCATGACTCTGGTGGTGCGTGACGGCGAAACCGTCCACGTGCCGGCGCTGCCGGTGAAGGTTCGCGACGTCTCCGGCGCCGGCGACACGGTTGCGGCTGCACTCGCGCTGTCGCTCGCCGCCAACGCCGATTGGGAGACCGCGTTGCGGGCGGCAAGTGCGGCGGCCGCGGTCGCCGTCGGCAAGACCGGAACCGCGACGGCCACGCCGGCCGAGCTCAGGCGCAAGATCCTGCCGCATGCCTCGCTTGCGGCGGAAGAGAAGATCGTCGCGGCCGGCGGCGATCTCGGCGCCCAGCTCAGCGAATGGCGCCGGCAGGGCCTGCGCGTCGGTTTCACCAATGGCTGTTTCGACATCCTGCATCCTGGCCACGTCAAGGTGTTGACGGCGGCGCGCGGCGCTTGCGATCGACTGATCGTCGGCCTCAACAGCGATGCCTCCGTCCGGCGGCTGAAAGGGCAGGGGCGCCCGGTGCAGGACGAGCGCGCACGTGCCGAAGTGCTGGCGGCGCTGGAGGCGGTCGATCTCGTCGCCATTTTCGAGGAAGACACGCCGATCAACCTGATCACGGCGATCAAGCCGAGCGTGCTGGTCAAGGGCGGCGACTATACCCGCGCGCAGGTGGTCGGCCATGAGATCGTCGAAGCCAATGGCGGCGAGGTGCTGCTGGTCGACATCCTGCCCGGCTTCAGCACGACCTCGCTGGTCGCCCGTGCCCGCGGAGGCAAGGCGTGAGCACGGCGGCGGGCTTTTCTCCCGCAAGCGCGGCGCTGCCGGCCTGGCGCAACCCGGCCGCCTGGACCAAAGCGGCCGACATCGTCGCCGTGCTGCTCGCGCTGTCGCTGCCCTGGTCGACCTCGCTGGTCGGCATCTTCGGCGCAGTGTTCGTGGTCGTGGTCGCACCGACGCTGGATCTGAAGTCGTTCCTGCAATCGCTGAAGCAGCCGATCGTCGCGCTGCCGATCGCACTGTTCGTGCTCGCGGCGGTCGGCATGCTGTGGTCGGACGCGCCCTGGGGTGCGCGCACTTATGCGGTGAGCCCGACGGCCAAGCTCTTGGTGCTGCCGTTCCTGCTCTACCATTTCGAGCGCTCGACCCGCGGCACGTGGGTGTTCACCGCGTTCCTGATCTCCTGCACGCTCCTGGTGGTGATGTCCTGGCTGGTGGTCCTGCAGCCCAGCCTGTCGTTGAAACCGCCAATCGATGCCGAGCGCGGCATCTTCGTGAAGAACTATATCGACCAGAGCCAGGAGTTCACGCTCTGCGCGGTGGCGCTGGCCTATCCCATCGTCACCCTGCTGCGCGCGAAAAAATTCGCGCTGGCCGGCCTGCTGGTTGCGATTGCGTTGAGCTTTTTCGTCAACATGGCCTTTGTGATCGTCTCGCGGACGGCACTGGTGACGGTGCCCGTGATGTTTGCGGTGTTCGCGTTCCTGCATCTAAAATGGCGCAACATCCTGATGATAGTTGGAGCGGTGGCAGTATTGGCGGCGGTCGCCTGGCAGGCCTCGCCGCAACTGCGCGGGACAGCAGCGAGCTTCAGCAAGGACTATCGGGAATACAAGGAGCAGAACCGGGCGACCTCGATCGGGCTCCGGCTCGAATACTGGCGCAAATCGCTGGGCTTCATCGCCGATGCGCCTTTGATCGGCCATGGTACCGGCTCCACCCGCGGGCTGTTCGCGCAAGTCGCGACCGGGGGGACCGCCGAGGAGCTCAAGGCGACCAGCGATGTGGTCGGCAATCCGCACAACCAGACATTGAATGTTGCCGTTCAGTGGGGCATTGTTGGCGTCGTCATTCTCTATGCCATCTGGTTTTGGCATCTCAGACTGTTTCGGGGCGAGGGGCTGGTCAACTGGATCGGGCTCCTGGTCGTCGTGCAGAATATCTTTACCTCGTTGTTCAACTCGCACATCTTCGATTTCCACGAGGGTTGGATGTACGTGCTCGGCGTCGGCGTCGCCGGCGGTATGGCGCTGAAGGCGAAATCGGACGGCGCGGCCGTAAAACCGCCGAGCTCGGTCACGCCATGATCTCTGGCCTGCGCGCTGCATATGGGCTATCAGCAGGCCCGAACGCTGTTGCAAACCTGTTGGTCCTTGGCCCATCCGTCACATGACGCGCTTCTCTCAACTCACGGCACGCAACTTCCTGATCGTGACGCATGACGCGGTCGCGACCGCATTCGCGCTCCTGGCCGCATTCTATCTGCGCTTCGAGGGCGATCTGCTCACGGATCGCCTGCCGCTGTTGCTGCGCATCCTGCCCTGGTTCGTCGTCTTCAGCGTGATCATCTGCTACGTCTTCAATCTCACGACCTCGAAATGGCGTTTCATCTCGCTGCCGGACGCCCTCAACATCCTGCGGGCCTCGGCAGTCCTGACGCTGGCACTGGTCGTGCTCGACTACGTCTTCTTCTTCATCGCGCCGAGCTTCCACGGAACCGTGTTTTTCGGCCGCATCACCATCGTCCTCTATTTCTTCCTCCAGGTATTCTCGCTGGGCGCGCTCCGCTTCGGCTACCGCTATTTCCGCTACTCGCGCACGCGCCACCATGCCCGCACCGAGGATGCTGCGCCGACGCTTCTGGTCGGGCGTGCAGCGGATGCCGAGATCGTGCTGCGCGGGATCGAGAACGGCGCCATCAAGCGGATCTGGCCGGTCGGCGTACTGTCGCCGTCGAATTCCGATCTCGGCCAGCAGATCCGTAACATCCCGGTGCTTGGCAGCGTCGACGATGTCGAAACCGTGATCCGCGAGTTCCAAAGCCGCGAGAAGCCGATCAAGCGGCTGGTGATGACGTCGTCGGCGTTCGAGCCCGACGCGCATCCGGAATCGGTGCTGATGCGGGCAAAGCGGCTGGGCCTGATGGTCAGCCGCCTGCCGTCGCTGGAGGGCGGCGATGCGCCGCGGCTGACCAATGTCGCGGTCGAAGACCTGCTGCTGCGTCCGACCGCGACGATCGACTATGCCCGCCTGGAGGGGCTGGTGAACGGCAAGAGCGTCATCGTCACCGGCGGCGGCGGTTCGATCGGCGCCGAAATCTGCGATCGCGTCGCGACGTTCGGTGCCGCCCGCCTGCTGGTGATCGAGCATTCGGAGCCGGCGCTCTATGCGGTCACCGAGGCGCTCGCGGCGCGCGGGGCCCAGGCGGCGGTGGAAGGCCGCATCGCCGACATTCGCGATCGCGAGCGCATCCTGCGGCTGATGCGTGAATTCAAGCCCGACATCGTGTTCCATGCCGCGGCGCTGAAACACGTGCCGATTCTCGAGCGCGACTGGAGCGAGGGCGTCAAGACCAACATCTTCGGATCGGTGAACGTTGCGGACGCCGCACGCGAAGCCGGCGCCAAGGCGATGGTGATGATCTCCACCGACAAGGCAATCGAGCCGGTCTCGATGCTGGGCCTGACCAAGCGCTTTGCCGAAATGTATTGCCAGGCGCTCGATCACGATCTTGCGGCGCAGTTCGGCGACAAGCCGCATATGCGCCTGATCTCGGTCCGGTTCGGCAATGTGCTGGCGTCGAACGGCTCGGTGGTGCCCAAATTCAAGGCGCAGATCGAGGCGGGTGGCCCGGTCACGGTCACGCATCCCGACATGGTGCGTTATTTCATGACCATCCGCGAAGCCTGCGATCTCGTGCTGACTGCGGCCACGCATGCGCTGACGCTGGCGCGACCCGACGTCTCGGTCTACGTTCTCGAAATGGGCCAGCCGGTCAAGATCGTCGAGCTGGCCGAGCGGATGATACGTCTGTCCGGCCTGCAGCCCGGCATCGACGTCGATATCGTCTTCAGCGGGATGCGGCCGGGGGAGAGGCTGAACGAGATCCTGTTCGCGAGTGAGGAGCCGACAGTCGAGATCGGGATTGCCGGAATCATGGCAGCCAGGCCGAACGAGCCGCCGATGGCGACCTTGCGCAAATGGCTCGCCGCGCTGGAAGAGGCGATCGCCAGAGACGATCGTACCACGATCCGCGGCGTGCTGAAGGATGCCGTGCCTGAATTCGGATCGAACGCCGCGTGATCCGCTCCTGATCCGCGAGACCCCCGATGCAGAAGCCCGGAAAAGTCGTCGTCGTCAGTCAGCACTATCCGCCGGACCGGAGCACGACCGCCGCGATCATGGCTGCGATAGCGAGCCGCCTTGCGAAGGAGGTGGACGTCCTGGTGCTGTCGGGATGGCCGGGCTCGGCGTCGAAATTGGCAGCCGATCGGCCGGTGGTCGAGGAGATCAAGAACTGGATGCCTGGCAAGGCCGCGCTCCTCAAGCGCGCCGCCGCCGAGCTGCTGTTCACCGCGCGTACCTTCTTCGCCGTTCTCAGGCGGCTTGAGCGCGGCGACGTCGCGCTGACGGTGACGGCTCCTTTTGTGCTGCCTTACGCGGTCGCCGCCGCGGCCAGATTGAAGCGCGCCCGGTCGATCCTGATCATGCACGATCTGTTTCCGGAGGTGCTCGTCCTGAGCGGCCTGTTGAAGCCGGGCTCGATCGTCACCAGAGCGATGCGGGCCATGAACGGGCTGATGTTCCGCGCGTTGACCACCGTCGTCATCATCGGCCGCGACAGTGAGAAATTGCTGCTCAGCTATCGCGGCATGACGCGGGACAAGATCGAATTCATTCCGAACTGGACCACCATCGACCCCGCGGTTCGTCCGGTTGCGGCCGACAATGCCTTCCGTCGCGGGCTTGGTGGCCGTTTTGTCGTCGGCCTTTCCGGTAATCTCGGCTTCACCCACGATCCTGTGATCGTGTTCGAGGCGGCGCGCCGGCTGAAGGATGATCCCAGCATTCATTTCCTGCTCTCGGGCTGGGGGCTGGGTTTCGACAAACTGAGATCGATGCAGTCCGAGGCGAAGCTCGCCAATATCACGCTGGTGGACCGCGTTGCGGATGAAGATCTGCAGGATTTCCTGTCGGCGGCGGACCTCTGGCTCATTCCTTATCGAAAGGACGTTGCCGGTGTCTCGGTGCCGAGCCGGTTCTACAATCTGCTTGCGGTGGGGCGGCCCGTCATCCTCATATCCGAGCCGGATGCCGAAGCCGCGCTGACGGTAACGGAGCACGATCTCGGGCGGGTTGTGACGCCGGGCATGCCGGCGCAACTGGCCGAGGCGATTCGTGCAGCATCGCGAACTCCCGATCCGACGCTGCCGGAGCGGGCCGTCGCGGTGGCGAGGAGCTATAGTCCCGAGCGTGCCTTGACAGGATACGCAGCCCTCATTCAGAGACTGATTGGATCGGAAGAGCGGTGTCGGGAGTTACGGTCGTGACTAAAGACCAGCCCGTGGTGTTGGTGACGGGAGCGAGCGGGTTCGTCGGCCGGCATATGTCGCCGGTGCTGGCACGCAACGGTTGGGTGGTGCGACGTGCCGTCCGCAAGCCGACAGGCGGCGCCGACGAGGTGCCGATCGATTCGATCGGCCCCGTCACTGACTGGCGGGCCGCGCTCGAGGGCGTCGATGCGGTCGTGCATCTGGCGGCGCGCGTGCATCACAGGCGGGAGGAACACACCGTCGAGCTTTATCGCACCGTCAATCTTGAAGGCACGTTGCATCTGGCCCGTTGCGCGGCCGACGCCGGTGTCCGCCACTTCATCTTCGTCAGCACCGTGCTGGTGCACGGCCGAAGCACTGACGGCCGCGCGCCATTCAGCGAGAACGACGTCCTGACCCCGCGCGGCCTCTATGGAATGTCGAAAGCGGCGGCCGAAGCAGGATTGAGGCATTTGGCGCAGGCGAGCCAGATGAAGGTCACGATCATTCGACCACCATTGATCTACGGGTTCGGCGCCAAAGGTAATCTCGCGTTGCTCGAAAAGGCGATCGGTCTCGGCGTCCCGCTCCCGTTTGCGAACGTGCGCAACCGTCGTGCGTTCGTCTCGGTGGAGAATCTGACATCATTCGTGCTGCATCGGCTTTCTCATCCGGACGGCCAGTTCAACATTTTCCTTGTCGCGGATGACGAGCAGGTGTCGACGCCCGAATTCATCGAGCTCCTCGCGGCCGCAGCAGGCAAACCGGCGCGCCTGTTTTCCATGCCGCGGCTAGTGTTGAGTTCGTTGTTCAGCATCACCGGCCGCAACGAGGCCAATGAGAGCCTGTTCGGCTCGCTCGAACTCGACCTGTCCAAGGTCGCGTCTACCGGCTGGCGGCCGCTCATCGGCCTCAACGAGGGCTTGAAGCGCGCCTTGCGGGGTTTCGACCACCTGATCGATTAACCGACCGTTGAGCACCTTCTCGCCCCGATGGCGATATTTCACGGGCCCGGAAAAAGCTCACAGGCGCGTACGCAAGGTGCGTGCGCTCCTATAGCTCTTTGGCAACCGTTCGCTTGCTGCTGACAGACGAATATTGAACGGGCGGCTCGGCCTACCTCCATGATGTTCGCCGTTGGCCATCGCCCATGGGTTGCTCAAAAAAGGCCAGCCAAATCATCAAGAGTGGCCCGCTGCGCAACTACAGCCGTAACGTGATTCCCGTCAGTCGACATACGGCGGTAACTGACGTGACCGTACTGCTCTTCAGTCACTGAGGATCAACAGCCGGCATCGCACGCGGTAGTGTGCGGAAGGTTCTGCAAAAGCCTGAGAGGCTGGAGCGGTCATGGTAAGTCCGGTGATTGCGAAGATCACCGCTCAGAGAGGAGCTTGGACCCGCCATGACCGTGACGAAGATTAGGACGGACGTCTCTGCAGTCAAAGAGTTGTTGAGGTCGGACAAGGAGTTCCTGAAGCCGCTGATCCAGGGTGCGGTGCAGGAAATTCTCGAAGCCGAGATGACGGAGACGCTGGGTGCGGAGAAAGGCGAGCGCAGCGAGGGACGGCTTGGCTATCGCTCCGGCTACTATCCCCGCTCGCTGATCACCCGGGCCGGCAAGATCGAGCTGAAGGTGCCGCAGGACCGTCAGGGGCGGTTCTCGACCGAGCTGTTCGAGCGCTACCAGCGCTCGGAGAAGGCGCTGGTAGCGGCCTTGGCCGAGATGTACGTGCAAGGCGTCTCGACGCGGAAGGTCAAGCAAGTCACCGAAGAACTTGTGGGGCATGCGTTCTCGGCCTCGGCGATCAGCGCCATCAACAAACGGCTGGATGCGTCGCTGAAGGCGTTTTGCGAGCGCAAGCTCAAGGAACCATTCCCCTATCTGATCCTGGATGCGCGCTATGAGCGGGTGCGCGAGGACGGCATCATTGCGAGCCAGGCGGTGCTGATCGCGATCGGCGTCGACTGGGAAGGCCGGCGTCAGGTGCTCGCGGTCGAGCTTGCCAACCGGGAGAGCCGGTCGAGCTGGAAGGAGTTTTTGGAAGCGTTGAAGGCGCGCGGCCTGCATGGCGTTGAGTTTGTCGTCTCCGACGATCATCCCGGCTTGAAGAAGGCGATCGCCGAAGTCCTCGCCGGCGTGTTCTGGCAGCGCTGTTATGTGCACTTCCTGCGCAATGCGCTCGATTATGTGCCGCGCAAGGTCGACGATTGCCTGCTCGAGCTCCGCTGGATGTACGACCGACGCGATCTTGGCGAGGTGCGGCGCGATCTGGCGGCCTGGCTTGCCAAATGGAGCGGCAAATACCCCAAGCTCACCGGCTGGGTGGAGGACAACATCGAGGAGACGCTCACCTACTTCGGTCTGCCGCTGGTGCACCGCAAGCACATGAAGTCGACCAACATGCTGGAGCGCCTCAACGAGGAGATCCGGCGGCGCACCTACGTGGTGCGAATCTTCCCCAATGCCGAGAGCTGCCTAAGGCTGGTGCGGGCGCTGACCGTCGAGCGCCACGAGGCCTGGCACGCAATCCGATGGGGGGTCGCGTAGGACGTCAGAACGATGTTCGATCGGATACAGGAGGATGGCCTTGCTGGATACGTCAGAGCCGCTGGAATCCGAACAAGGCAAATATCGTGCATTGCTGCTTGCCGCACTTGGCGGTGTTCTGGAGAATTACGACTTCATCGTCTTCGCCCTTTTCGCAAGGGTCCTGGGGCAGCTTTTCTTTCCGCCCGAGATGCCCGAATGGATAGCAGTCGCGCAGACCTTCGGCATTTTTGCCGCCGGCAATTTGGCACGTCCGCTCGGAGCGGTCATTCTGGCACATTATGGCGACCTGCTCGGCAGGAAGCGGACCTTTGTTTTCAGCATATCGCTGATGGCCATTGCCACCTTTGGAATTGCCTTTGCGCCGACTTACGCGAACATCGGCAGCGCGGCGCCGGTCCTTCTGTTGATGCTGAGGATATTGCAGGGCGCTGCATTGGGCGGCGAACTGCCGGGAGCCTGGACCTTCGTGGCCGAACAAGTGGCTGCGCCTCGCATCGGCTTCGCCTGCAGCATGTTGAGCAGTGCGCTTGCGATCGGCAATCTACTGGGAGCGTTGGCTGGCGTCATCGTGAACCGGCTGTACAAACCGGCAGAGGTCCTGGCCTTCGGCTGGCGACTTCCATTCGTTGCTGGCGGCATCATTGCGCTGCTGGCAGTCTATGTGCGTCGCTCGTTGACGGAAACTCCGATCTTTCGCGCCCTGCAAAACAAGGGTGAACTTGCCGCCGAACTGCCGTTGAAGATCGTGCTTCGAAGCTATGGTCGCGGCGTCCTTGCCTCCTCCGCGCTGGCTTCACTCATCGCAGTGACGATCGTCGTCATGTTTGTCATGGTGCCGACGCTGATCCAAACCAGCTACGGCATCGATACCGATCGGGCGTACGAAGCCGTCAGCCTCGCGACCGCCTGCCTCGCAGTGAGCTGCATCTGCTGCGGCATGCTGGCCGACATGTTGGGCGCCAGCCTTTTTCTGGTCGTGTGCACACCCGTTTTGGCAGCCTCGGTCTATCTGTTCTTTGCGTTGCTGCCGGGACATCCCGAAAGGCTGTTCCCGCTTTATGCGCTGGCCGGCACGTCCGCCGGCGTTCTCGCAGGCATCCCGCCGATGCTCGTGGAAAGCTTCCCTCCCGCCGTGCGATATACCGGTGTCGCGCTCTCATACAATGTCCCCTATGCTGTATTCGGCGGAGTCACGCCGCCGCTCATTGCGTTGGCGCTCCGCGTCGATCCTTTGGCGCACGCGCATGCCGTCCTTCTTGCCTGCGCCGCCGCCTTCCTCATAGGTTCAGCGCGACTGGTCCGCGGCCAAAAACAAAAACCATCAGTGCAACTGGAAGCTTTGCCGCGATGAAAGCGACGGCAATCGGTAAGGAATCGGGATCTCCCGGCAACGAGCGGCTGCGGTTCTCCCATAGATTAACTTGCTGATTGGCCGCTATTGTCTTCGAAAGCCATCGCCTGCAACCTTGTGCGGTCGACCTTGCTCAGGGCGTTGCGTGGAAATGTTTCGAGTACCCTTAAGGCTTCCGGGACCTTGTAGGGCGCAAGCCGCGTCGCGACGTTTTGCAGGGTCTCCGCAACGACGGTTTCGCTCGTGCCGGCCACCAGTTTCACGAAGCCAAATATGCGCTGACCTAGCACCGTATCGGGCTTGCCGACTACAACCGCTGCTACGACCGCGGGATGACAGGCAATCAGGGCTTCCTCAATTTCGATCGGCGAAATGTTGGTTCCGCCGCGGATGATGATGTCCTTTTTTCGCGACACGAACCAAAGCTCATTGCCTTCGCCGCGCCGCATCAAGTCGCCACTGTGATACCAACCGTCCTTGAGGCTTTGCGCGGTTGCGATCGGATCGTCCCAATACCTCGTGAAGACGTTAGGACCGCGGATCAGGAGCTCACCAATCTCGCCGTGGAGGACATCCGCCCCATGATTGTCGACCAGCCGAATCTCCGCCCCCTCGACGATCCGGACAACGGGTCCTGATGCCAGTCCGAACGTGAAGGTTCCGACCGCTTCCGTCGCATTCCAAAGGTTGTAGAGAGGCGCTCCAAGAACCGATGCAGCCTTTTCCTGAATCTCGATTGGACAGGCGTCCGCACCAGTGGTGCAGAACCGCAGCGAAGACAGGTCTCGCGGCCTGGCGAGCTGGGCCTCGATCAGCGCCGCGTATTGGGCAGGAAAGCCGAGCAGACAGGTGCCGCGATAGCGTTCGACATTGTCGAGCACGACATCAGAATCAAAGCTCTCCAGCATGATGAAGGGGGTGCCGAGTCGGACAAGAGCCAGTGAGCGAAAGACGCCGCTGGCATGCGTCATGATCATCGACAATATGACGACATCCTCCGCCAATAAGCTACCATGCTTGCAAACGAGATCCGTCGCTGCCGCCAGCGTGCCCGGCGTATGTGCGACGAATTTGGGATAGCCACTGGTGGTGCCGGATGTATTGATCAGTACAGCAGGCTCGTCGGAAGGGGGCTTCGGGAAATGCACATGCGCTGCCTGTTTCAGGTCATTCCATGGCCGCAGGCCGAGCGCATTGGCGTCTCCATCCACCAGAATACGGCTCGTCCGCGGAAGGATCGCATCGTCGATCGGGGCAACATTCTGATAGAGCGCGGCTTGACCGATATAGAGCGCAGGCTGCAATCGCTGCAGTAGCGGCGCGAGTTCGGCACATTTGAAGGCGGTTCGTAGTGGCGCCGCAATCGCGCCCAGTCTGTAACACGCGTAGTAGCCGACCAGAATTTCGGGGCAATTCATCATGTGAAGCGCGACGCGGTCGCCTGGTTTGACGCCGTTCGCGGCGAGACCTTGTGCGACAGACTCGGCTTCGGCCTCCAGTCGGCTGTAGGTCCACACGTCTTCGGTAAAAACAAAGGCCGTGCTCTCGGGGCGCACACGCGCCTGATGCATCAACGCTTCGGTCGGCGTGAGCGACATGGAAACCGTCTACGAGATGAGTAGGCTGTATTTTATGCTGGCTGGACGGCGTTACTCCGTGATTTCACATTGAGAGAAATGGTTGCATCCGTAAGAAACGCGCTTGGCGACTTCGAAAGATCGTTGATTGACGCGTTTTCTTCGCGTGAACCGGTGTCCGCTTCGATCGAAGACGCTCTATCGTCCCCGTCTGTGCGAAAATCTATAGAGCTGCCACGCCACCGCACTCGCGCCAACGAGCAGCAGAACGAGGCTCGCCGCGGCCGAATCCAATTGGATCGACAACATCGCGAGCAGCGTGAGCGCGACATTGAGCGCGAAGACTTCGCCGACAATGCGCGACACGGAAAATCCATTGTCCGTCGCGCGCTGGTAAAAGTGCGAGCGGTGAGCCGCCCAGAATGGCTCTCCGTTGATCAGCCGGCGCAGCAGCGTGATCGTGGCATCAGCCAGGTAATAGAGCGGCAGCAGCAACGCCGCGGCGACCTGCTGGTGATAGGCGAGCTGGAGCAGGCACCAGCCGAGCAGAAGCCCGATTGGCAGGCTGCCGACGTCGCCGAGGAAGATCTTTGCCACAGGGCGATTGAAGGGAGAGAAGCCGAGCAGCGCGCCGCAGAGCGCCGCCGCCACCAGCGCTGTCGAAGGCGGAACCTGCGCCCAAAAGCCAAGCAGTGCGACTGCCACCGTGATCGGCACCGCTTCGGCCGCCGTCATCAGGTCGAGCCCGTCCATGAAGTTGACGAGGTTCACGAACCATAGCCCCGCGATCAGCAGCAAGCCGCGCTCGATCCAGAACGGGACGGTCGGTACGATCCTAAGATCGGCGGGCGCGGCGAACACGACCACAGCCACCGCCAATCCCTGCAGCAACAGGCGCGGCAGCACGGGCACGGGCTTGATGTCATCGGCAAAGCCGACAGCGGCGATGAACAACGTCGCAGCGAAGACCGCAAGGGGGACTTGCAGCGTGCCGTTGCCGCTCAATGCGACGAGCGTGCCTGCCGCGACCAGCGTCGCCACGATCACGGCGATCCCCGCGCCCTGCGGCGTCGGAATTCGATGGGATGAGCGCGCATTCGGCTTGGCGAGCGCCACGCGCAACAGCATCGGCCGCAGCAGCCAAACGAGGAGCGCCGACAATAACGCAGCAAGCGCCGCGGCGACGACCGAAAGCGCGATATCAGCGTTGGTCATTCGATTGGCGAGAGCGATTGTGCGGGGACATCGATCGGCTTGTCCCCTTGTGCTTTCTTTTCCGCGCTAAGAATCCACACCAGTCCGCCAAATGCGCCGACGATGAAGGACACGGCGCCGAACAGCAACGAAACGTTGACGCCCTCGTTGGCCGCCAGCCCGGCGTAGCCGAAGGCGAGACCCATGCTCGCCTCGCGCACGCCCCAGCCGGCAATCGAAATCGGCAGCATGGTGATCAACATCACCGGCGGCACCAGTTGAAAGATCTGGCTGAACAGCAGCGGTGCGGAAATGGACTGCGCCACGCACCAGACGATAACGACGGCCAGAACGTGAACGAGCAGGGAGAGCACCGCGACCTTCGGCCCGCGATCCCAACTGAACAGCACCTTGTTTGCGATAACGGCGCAGGCGTGGATGTGGTGCGTTCCCCACCAGCGCTTCAGCCACGGCCAGTTCAATGCGCCGAGCAGGAGAAAGCCGCCGCCGGCCGCAAGCGCCGCGAAATCGATCAGGAGCAACGCCGACCGTCCCTGAGGATCGTTGATCAACCGATAGCTCCACGGCAGGCTCGCAACGATGAGCACGGCCAGCGCGATCAGGCCGATGGCGCGGTCGACGAAGATCGAATAGGTCGCCGCGCGCCAGCCGGCGCCCGCGCGCGCGACCAGCCACAGCCGCACCGCATCGCCGCCGATCGACGATGGCAAGGTCTGATTGAAGAAGGTCCCGATCACGTTGAAGCGCATCGCCTGCCGGGTTTCGAGCGGCGCGCCGCATTCGGCGCTGATCTCGCGCCATCGCAATACGCCGAGGAAGATCTGCAGAAAGGTCACCGTGATCGCGAGAGCGATCCAGCCCAGGCTTTCGACGCGGATGCGCGCAGCGAGATCATACAGGTTGACCTTGCGGAGCGAGAGGTAAAGCAACGCAGCCGAGATCAATATCTTGATGGTCGAAAGCAGTATCCGGCGCATCTCGTCAGCGCTTGCCAGGTTCGAGAAAGACGTCAAAAACGGCGCAAATCGGCGCCGTGCGCCGAATTTGGTGGCCTTGGTATGGGTTTAGGACCGATCTTGCAATAGCCGTTCGATCGCTCTTGCGGCAGCCTCCAACCGGCGGCTAAAGAGGGCCTGAATGGGGGCTGCCGGGTTGCCCGGATATTTGGCTTGCATGCTCATAAAGGTTTACGCTGCCCACAAAAACTCATCTGAAGGGACTAACCGGTGTGGTAGCGCTTGTGGGTGGAAAACCCGCCCGCCAAGGGCTGTCATCTACTGCTGGTCGCGTCCGTGACCCCGGGCATTTCGCCGATGTCGATAATGTGAAGGGGATAGGGACATCGGTTCCGGAGGGACGATGAGGACGTTAACTATTGTCGGGCAGCCCGATCATTACAGAATTCGAGGTTAGGATGGACCGAATTATTCCACTGATCATGTGCGGCGGGGCGGGCACGAGGCTGTGGCCGGCGTCGCGCGAGGTCCATCCGAAGCAGTTCCTGCCGTTGTTCGGGACCCGCTCGACCTTTCAGGAGACGCTGCTGAGGGTGTCGGATCCAGCGCTGTTCGAGCGGCCGATCGTGATCACCAACAACGCCTATCGTTTCATGGTGCTGGAGCAACTGGCCGGCATCGGGCGCGAGGCGGACGTGCTGCTGGAGCCGGCGCGGCGCGACTCGGGGCCGGCGATCGCGGCCGGCGCGGCCTTTGCACAAGCGCGCGACAGGGACGCGACCGTGCTGGCGCTCGCCGCCGATCACGTGGTCGGCGACACCGCGGCCTTCGTCGCCGCCTGTCGCGAGGGGCTGGCTGCCGCGAAAGCAGGCCGCATCGTCACCTTCGGCGTCAATCCCGAGCGCCCGGCCACCGAATACGGCTATATCAGCCCCGGCGATACCATTTCGGGACAGGTGCGCGCGGTCGCAAAATTCGTCGAGAAGCCCGACGCCGCAACCGCGGCCGACTACATCACGTCGGGCTATCTCTGGAACAGCGGCAACTTCATGTTCCGCGCCGCCGTGCTGCTCGATGAGTACCGCAGTTTCGATACCGCGAGCGTGCAGGCGGTGACCGAGGCGGTGACGAAGACCGAACGCGATCTCGGCTTCGTCAAGCTCGATGCGGATGCGTTCGGAGCGGCGAAGGCGATCTCGATCGATTACGCGGTGATGGAGAAGACCGCGCACGCGGCGGTGGTGCCGGTGTCCTGCGGCTGGTCGGATGTCGGCTCCTGGCACGCGGTGTGGGAATTGTCTGATAAAGACGGGCAGGGCAATGCCGCGCGCGGTGCTGCGGTGTTCGAAGATTCGCGCAACTGCAACGTCGTGACCGACCGCGCGCTGGTCGCGCTCGAGGGCGTCGACGACCTCGTGGTGGTGGCGACACAGGACGCCATCCTGGTGTCGCGGCAGAAGGACGCCAACGGCCTGAAGCGCCTGGTGGCGAAACTGAAGACGGTGGCGCCCGAGGTCACCGAGAACCACATCAAGGTGCATCGGCCCTGGGGCTCGTACCAGTCGGTCGACAATGGCGAACGCCACCAGGTCAAGCGCATCATCGTCAAGCCGGGCGAGCGGCTGTCGCTGCAGAAGCACCATCACCGTTCCGAGCACTGGATCGTGGTCCGTGGTGCTGCGCGCGTCACCGTCAACGAAACGGTGAAGACCGTGCACGAGAACGAGTCGATCTACATCCCGATCGGCGCCGTGCACCGGCTGGAGAACCCCGGCAAGATCCTGCTGGAATTGATCGAGGTGCAGACCGGCAGCTATCTCGGCGAGGACGACATCATCCGCATCGAGGACGACTATCAGCGCACCTGATGATGCGCTGTGCATCGATTTTGTCCCCGATCGCCGGCGAGATGGTGTAATCTTTTGAATCAAAACGTGTCCGGATTTGCGCGTTGGCATTCGCCACATTTGTGACAGCATGCTATAGCGTGTGCGTGACGATGCTTCGGGGAAAGAAAGCACGTCAGGACAAGGGGATAGGGCTGCGGCCTGATTCGGTGGAATCAGGCTGGTCCGGGGAAGAACGCGCAACCGATGGGCGCCACCAAAAGTCTGTTGGGGTAACCACATGAGTTCCAAAGGGTCGGGGTTGGCCGCAGAAGCCGGGATCAGGCGTGCCTTGCGCGTCGGGGTTATCGGCGCGGGGGTGATGGGCAGCAACCATGCCCGCGTGCTGGCGGGATTGCCCGAGGTCACGCTGGTCGGGATCGTCGATCCTCTGGCTGAACATCGCGCGCGCGCCATTGCGCTGGTCGGGTGCCGGGCCTTTGCGACGCTCGATGAGTTGCTCGCCGAAGGCGTCGATGCCGTGACGATCGCGGCGCCGACCCATCTGCATCACGAGATCGCGCTCACCTGTATCGCGCAGAACGTCCATATCCTGGTCGAGAAGCCCGTCGCCTCCACGGTCGAGGAGGGCAACGACATCGTCAACACCGCGCGGCAGGCTGGCGTGACGCTGATGGTCGGACACGTCGAGCGCTTCAACCCGGCGGTGGTCGCGATCAAGCAGGCGATATCGGGCGAAGACATCCTCTCGATCGGCATTACCCGCGTCGGTCCGTTTCCGCCGCGCATGTCCAATGTCGGTGTCGTCATCGATCTGGCCGTGCACGACATCGATCTGATCCGCTGGTTCACCGAGTCTGAAATCGTCGACGTGCAGCCGCAGCTTTCGAGCGCCGTGGCCGAGCGTGAGGACATCGCGCTGTTGCAATTCCGTACCGCCTCGGGCGTGCTTGCGCATATCAACACCAACTGGCTGACGCCGTTCAAGGCGCGCAGCGTCACGGTCGCGACGCGCGGCAAATATGTGATGGGCGATCTCCTGACCCGTCAGGTCACGGAGTGTTTCGGCTTCAAGCCCGACGGCAGCTATTCGATGCGGCATTTGCCTGTCGGCCACGACGAACCGTTGCGCGCCGAATTGATTGCGTTCCTCGACGCGGTGAGGGGCGGGAAGGAGCCGGCGGTATCAGGCAATGAGGGCGTCGCGAGCCTCGAGATCGCGATCAAATGTCTGGAAACGCCGGCCACGCCCGCCGCGACCGTCGCCCGCAAGGCCCCGCGCCGCGTCGCCGGTTGACAGCTTCCCTCACGCCTCCCGCAAGGTCCCATGAACCAGCATCTACGCCCCGAACCCATTCCCTTCATCGACCTTGCCGCGCAGCGCCGCCGGCTCGGCACCTCCGTCGATGAAGCGGTTTCCCGCGTGCTCTCCCATTGCCAGTTCATCAATGGGCCGGAAGTGTCAGCGCTGGAGGCGGAACTTGCAAAGTTCTCGGGCGCAAAACATGTGGTGGCCTGCGCCAGCGGCACCGACGCGCTTCTGATGGTGCTGATGGGCAAGAAGGTCGGCCCGGGCGATGCGGTGCTGTGCCCGTCCTTCACGTTCTGCGCGACCGGCGAATCGGTGGCGCTGACCGGCGCTACGCCGGTTTTTGTGGACGTCGATGAAACGACGTTCAACATGGATGCGGCCTCGCTGAAGCGCGGCATCGCGACCGCCAAGGCGCGCGGCCTCAAGCCAGTCGGCGTCATTCCAGTCGACCTGTTCGGGCAGAGCGCCGATCACGACGCGATCGCTGCGGTCGCCAAGGCCGAAGGTCTGTTCGTGCTCGATGACGCCGCGCAGGGCTTTGGCGCTACTTACAAGGGGCGGCGGATCGGCACTTTTGGCCTGGCGACGGCGACCAGCTTCTTCCCGGCAAAGCCGCTCGGTTGCTTCGGCGACGGTGGTGCGATCTTCACCGACGACGACGAGCTAGCAGAGACGCTGCGCAGCATCCGCGTGCACGGCCAGGGCTCCGACAAGTACGACAACGTGCGCCTGGGCCTGACCGGGCGGCTCGACACCATGCAGGCGGCGGTACTGCTCGAGAAGCTCAAGATTTTCGAAGAAGAGATCGCGGCGCGCAATGAGGTCGCGGAGCGCTATGCGCGCGGGCTCGGTAACGTCGTGACCGTGCCGCGCCTTGCCGCCGGCTGCAGCTCGATCTGGGCGTGCTATACCATCCGCCTGCCCGAGGGCACCGACCGCGACGGCTTTGCCGCGGCGCTGAAGGCGCAGGGCGTTCCGACCGCGATCTACTATACGAAATCGATGCATCAGCAGACCGCCTACCGCGACTTCCCGGTGGCGGAGGGCGGCCTGCCGGTCAGCGAACGGCTTTCGAACGACGTCATCAGCCTGCCGATTCACGCCTATCTCGACGAGGCGACGCAGGGGCGAATCATCGAGGCTGTGCGCGGCGCGCTTTCGTCCTGATTTCGCCGTTTTGCGGCGCCGGTGCTTGGGCTAGAACCGGCGCATGCTTGGACGCATCTTCACGGTCGGCGGCTACACCCTGCTTTCGCGGCTGACGGGGCTCGCGCGCGACATCATGCTCGCAGCGATCCTCGGCGCGGGACCTATTGCCGACGCCTTCCTGGTCGCCTGGCGCCTGCCGAACAATTTTCGTGCGATCTTCGCCGAAGGCGCGTTCAACACCGCGTTCGTCCCGGCTTACGCCCATGTCCACGGCAAGGGCGGCGATACGTCCGCGCGCCTGTTCGCCGACCGCATCTTTACGCTGCTGTTCTTGTCTCAGCTCATCCTGCTGGTGCTGGCCTGGGCCTTCATGCCGCAGGCATTGCGCGTCCTGGCGCCCGGCTTCACCGATGACGCCGAGCAGCGCCAGCTTGCGATCGAGCTGACGCGGATCACCTTTCCGTATCTGCTGCTGATCACCATGGTGACGCTCTATGGCGGCATGCTCAACGTGATGCAGCGCTTTGCCAGCGCGGCCGGGGCGTCCATCCTCCTCAATCTGTCGATGATGGCAACGCTGGCGCTGGCGGCCTTCTTCCCGAGTGCGGGGCATGCCGCGGCCTGGGGCGTGCTGATTTCCGGCTTCCTGCAATATTTCCTGCTCGCGGGCGATCTGGCGCGGCACGGCACGCTGCCGCGCTTTGCCATGCCGCGGCTCGACGAGGACGTCCGCGCCTTTTTCCGCGCGATCGGACCGGCGACGCTGGGCTCGATGGGCACGCAGGTCGCCGTGTTCGCCGACACCATCATTGCGACCTTCCTCGCGGCCGGCGCGCTGTCGGCGCTCTATTACGCCGAGCGGCTCTACCAACTGCCGATCGGCGTGATCGGGATCGCGGTCGGCACGGTGCTGCTGCCGGAAATGTCGCGGCGGATCACCGCGCAGGATGTGGCGGGGGCAGCGGGTGCGCAGCGCCGCGCGTTCGATTTCACCCTGCTTGCGACTGTGCCCTTTGTCTCGGCCTTCCTCACCGTGCCCGACATCATCGTGCGCGCGGCGTTTGCGCGCGGCGCCTTTACCAAGGCCGACGCGGCGGCGGCTGCCGCGACGCTGGCGGCCTATTCGATCGGCCTGATCCCGTTCGTGATGATCCGCAGTGCGGTTGCGACATTCTATGCACGCAAGGATACGGCAACGCCTGTGAAGGCGTCGCTGACGGGGCTCGGGGCCAATCTGCTGCTGAAGATTGGCTTGATGGCCCCGCTCGCCCAGATCGGGCTTGCGCTCGCTACCGCCGTAGGCGCCTGGATCAACCTGCTCCTGGTGTTCGGCTTTGCGGTGCGCGCCGGCTATCTCGAGCTCGATCGCCTGATGATGCTGACCTTTGCGAAATTCGCCGTCTCCGGCCTCGTGCTTGCGGGGGCGCTTTGGTGGACCGAGCGATTCGCAGCCGTCTATTTCGCGCAGATGCATGTGCTGCGTGATGAAACCATCCTAGCGCTCCTGATTGCAGTCGGCGCCTTCGTCTATGGATTTTCCATCCTGGTGCTGTTCGGGCGCGGATGGCTCTTCGCCCTGCGGCGCGGATAGTTTTCAAGTCAAATCAGCTTTTTGTTGCGGTGCTTCCAAGCTCCGCAATTCGCGGTTTGCGCTTCTTTCCCAACCGCGCCAATATGGCGGGAAACACGCCAAGATGGCGTGGACAACAACAATTGGAGTGACGATGGCAGCCCCCATCAAATTCGGCGTCGGCCAGAGCGTACGCCGCAAGGAAGACGATGCCCTCATTCGCGGCAAGGGCCGCTACACCGACGACGTCGCGCCGCAGCCGGCGCTGCATTCGCTGGTGCTGCGCTCGCCGCATGCGCATGCGAAGTTCACCATCGACGTCACCAAGGCGCGCGGCCTGCCGGGCGTCAGCCTGATCCTGACTGCGGCCGAGGTCGCCGATCTCGGCGACCTGCCATGCCTGTTCAATCTGGAGACCGATCCGTTCACCGGTCCGCCCTATCCGATCCTGGCCAAGGACGAAGTCCGCCATGTCGGCGACGCCGTCGCCTTCGTCGTCGCCGAGACGATCGACCAGGCGCGTGATGCGATCGAGGCGATCGACGTGCAGTGGACGCCGCTGCCGGCCGTGATCGGCGTCGTCAATGCCGTGAAGCCGGGCGCGCCGCAGGTGTGGCCCGACAAGCCGGGCAACGTGCTGTTCGACGTCTCGATCGGCGACAAGAAGGCGACTGAAGAAGCTTTTGCGAAGGCGCATGCGGTCGCGGAAATCTCGATCGTCAACCCGCGCATCGTCACCAACTTCATGGAGACGCGTGCGGCGGTCGCCGAATATGACGCCAAGAAGGACCATCTGACGCTGACGATCGGCAGCCAGGGCAGCCATCGCCTCCGCGATATCCTCTGCCAGAACATCCTGAAGATCCCGGTCGAGAACATGCGGGTGATCTGTCCCGATGTCGGCGGCGGCTTCGGCACCAAGCTGTTTCCCTACCGCGAATATGCTCTGGTCGCGGTCGCTGCGCGGCAGTTGAAGAAGACGGTCAAATGGACGGCTGACCGTGCCGACCACTTCATGGGCGACTCGCAGGGGCGCGACAACGTCACGACCGCGAAGATGGCGCTCGCCGAGGACGGCAAGTTCCTGGGCATGGACGTCGATCTGATGGGCGACATGGGTGGCTATCTCTCGACCTTCGGCCCATATATTCCGCATGGCGGCGCCGGCATGCTACCGGGCCTCTACGACATCCAGGCCTTTCATTGCCGCGTCCGCACCGTGTTCACCAACACCGTGCCGGTCGATGCCTATCGCGGCGCCGGGCGGCCGGAGGCGGCTTACGTTGTCGAACGTCTGGTTGATGCCGCCGCGCGAAAACTCGACATGACGCCGGATACGATCCGCCGCAAGAATTTCATCCCGCCGAAGGCGCTGCCCTACAAGACCGCGACCGGGAAGGTCTATGACTCCGGCGATTTCGCCGCGCATATGAAGCGCGCGATGGAGATCGCCGAGTGGAAAGAATTTCCCAAGCGCGCCAAGGCGGCGAAGAAGGATGGCCTGGTGCGCGGCATCGGGCTCGCGACCTATGTGGAGATCTGCGGCACCATGGGCGAGGAGACTGCGAATGTCGCGCTCGACCCCAATGGTGACGTCTCGATCCTGATCGGCACGCAATCGAGCGGGCAGGGCCACCAGACTGCTTATGCACAGATCGTTGCTGAACAGTTCGGGGTGCCGCCCGAGCGCGTCCATATCCTGCAGGGCGACACCGACAAGATCGCAACGGGTCTTGGCACCGGCGGCTCGGCATCGATCCCGTCGGGCGGCGTCAGCGTGCAGCGCGCCACCGCTGCGCTCGGCGACAGGCTGAAGGAGATCGCGGCGCAGGCGCTGGAAGCGAGCGCCGGCGACCTCGAGATATCGGACGGCGTGATCCGCATCGCCGGCACCGACCGCTCGATCAGCTTTGCGGATCTTGCGAAGCGCCCTGGTGTCGATCCGTCGAAGCTGAACGCCAGCGCGACCTTCGCCAGTGCCGACGGCACCTATCCGAACGGCACGCATCTCGCCGAAGTCGAGATCGATCCGGCGACCGGCATCATCAAGATCGTGAACTATGTCATTGTCGATGACTTCGGCGTGACACTGAACCCGCTGCTGCTCGCGGGCCAGGTTCACGGCGGCGCGATGCAGGGCATCGGGCAGGCGCTCATGGAGCAGGCGGTCTATAGCGCAACCGACGGCCAACTCGTCACCGGCACCTTCATGGACTATGCGGTGCCGCGCGCCTCCGACGGTCCGTCCTTCGTGTTCGAGACCCACAACGTGCCGTGTGCGACCAATCCGCTTGGCGTCAAGGGCGCGGGCGAAGCGGGCGCGATCGGCTCGTGTCCGGCGATCGTCAACGCGATCGTCGAGGGCCTGTGGCGCGAATACAAGATCGACCACATCGATATGCCCGCTACCCCCGAGCGGGTCTGGATCGCGATCCGCGAGGCGCAGCGACGCCATAATCTCTGATGACGACATCGTAGCGCGGGAATAAACGCCCGCGCACGGGTTCTAAAGCATGATCCGGAAAACTGGCTAACCGGTTTTCCGGAAAGATCATGCTCAAACGAGGCGCTGGATCATGATCCAGCGTGAGGCGCCGCGAGCGCAAAATGCGCGCGGCGGCGTCCGGCAAGCTTCACGAAAAGGAGAATTCGCCGATGAAGCGGATGGTTTTGGTGGCAGGTGGCGTGCTGCTCGGTGCAAGCGCTGTCATGGCTCAGCAGGAGATCGCCGTTCAGCAGGACAACCTGATGCGGGCGCAGGCGAAGAGCATGTACACCGTGATCGGGAAAATGGTGAAGGGCGATATCCCCTACGACCAGAAGGCGGTCGATACGGCGCTCGCCGATCTCGAAACGAACGTCGCCAAGATCGCGACCGTCTTTGCCACCAACCCCAAGGAAGACGTGAAGGACGCCCATTACACGTCGTCGCCCAAGATCTGGCAGAACAAGGCCGATTTCGATTCCAAGATCCCGCCGGTCACGAAGGCGATCGGTGACTTCAAGGGCAAGGTCAAGAATCTCGATCAGTTGAAGGTGGCCTACACCACGATCAACGATCGCTGCGGCGCGTGCCACGACACCTATCGCGTCAAATTGAAGTGATGCGGCGCTTGCGCTCTTCACCTCTCCCGCTTGCGGGAGAGGTCGGCGCGTAGCGCCGGGTGAGGGCTCTCTCCGCGCAAAGATAATCTCTGTTCTTTTCGCGCAGACACCCTCACCCCAGCACTGCCGGAGCGAGCTTTGCTCGTCTCGCCCGCAAGCGGGAGAGGGGGCGCAGCTTCATCGTGGTCACCGCCGATCTAACTCATTAGGTGCAAAACGAAAAAGGCGGATGCCGCAGCATCCGCCTTCAGGAATGGACGCTTGTGGCTCGCCTATTTCACGACCTGGCCGCGGATTTCGCCGCCTGGATTGGCCGCGGTGTGGACGTTCACGTAGTACTTACCGGCGAGGAAATCGGCGGCCTGCGCGTCCGTCAGCGTGGCGCTGCCTTCGGCGGGGCTCGAGGCGATATTCGGGATCGGGACCGCGACGCCGCCGTTCTTGCCGGCTTCGGCGGGACCATGGAAATGCGCTGCGGTGGCGGGACCGGTGAGGCCGGAATAGGTCACCTTCCAGCTCAGCTTCTTGGTCGTGGGATCGTAGTCGATATCGGCGGTGCCGGTTCCGGTGCTGCTGTTCGGCGGCACTTCCGATTTGCCGTCCAACGGCACCTTGTACTTGTCGGCGAGAGCAGGACCGGCAAACACGACGGCGGCTCCGAGCGCGAGCGTGGCAAGCATGGTCTTGTTCGGCATGGTTTTTCTCCCTGTTGGCGTCGGCCTGAGTGTCGACCTCAAAACAATGGCCTTTCTGCTTTATTCCCAAAATCGCCCGCGAGCGCGGAAAATTTCGAGCAAGCGCATGGCCGAAACTCTCGCCATATTAGCCGTTCGATCGACGAACTGGAGCATATTCGGTTCTGATTGAACCGAAGCGCCAGATTTTTGTTTTTGACGCGTTCACACGAACCGGTGCCCAGCCTCGGATCAAGTCCGAGGGCATGCTTTGCTCGAAGACGTTCCAATGACAGGTCGGACCATGTTGCGACGAATATATCCCGCGGCCATCCTCGCCGGCATTGTCGCCGCCGGCGTCTACTGGTGGCTGACCATACCTGCGACGTTCGCGGCCAGCGTATTGCCGGCCTATGAGCCTGACATTGGCAATGGCTCGACCATCTTCAACGCGGGCGGATGTTCGTCCTGTCACGCCGTGCCCGACCAGCCCGATCGCACCCGGCTCGGCGGCGGGCTCGCGATTCCATCGCCATTCGGCACCTTCTATGCGCCGAACATCTCGCCCGATCCCAATGACGGGATCGGCCGATGGAGCGAGGCCGATTTCGTCACAGCGGTCATGAAGGGCACCTCGCCGGAGGGCGCCCATTTTTTCCCTGCCTTTCCCTACACGTCCTACCGGCATGCGAAGATCGAGGACGTCCGCGACCTCTTCGCGTTCATCAAGACGCTGCCGCCGGTCGCCGGCAAGGTGCGCGATCACGACGTGCCGTTCCCCTTCAACATCCGCCGCAACATCGGCGTGTGGAAATTCCTGTTCATGGATGACAAGCCCTTTACGCCGGATCCGGCGCGCTCCGCGCAATGGAATCGCGGGGCCTATCTCGTGAACAGTTTTGGCCATTGCGCGGAGTGCCACAGCCCGCGCAATTTCCTGGGCGGCATCATCAGCGCGCAGCGTCTTGCCGGCGGACCGAACCCGGAAGGTGAGGGTTGGGTGCCCAATATCACGCAAAAGAATCTGGCGGACTGGAGCGTGAAGGACTTCACCTATTTCCTGAAGACCGGTGAACTGCCGGACGGCGACAGCGCCAGCGGATTGATGGCGCGCGTGATCAAGAACACGTCGCAATTGTCCGATGAAGATCGTGCGGCCATGGCCGATTATCTTAAATCCCTGCCACCGGTCGAGGGCCCCACGCCGCCGAAGCGGACCGGGGGCAGGAGCTAGGGCGTTTACTCACAGGCGCTTGATCAAGTTTCCCGAAAACCGGACACATGACGGTTGGAGGATGATTTCCGCCTGCGACTCCTTCCAAATCTGCGCCGCGTGGCGCCCCGATAGAGCGTTTTCGAGCGAAGTGGATACCGGTTCGCGTGAAGAAAACGCGTGAAAACAAGAATCTAGAGCTTCGGTTCTGCCGGCGTCGTTCTCGGCCATGTGTTCCAGACTCGCGCGGAGCCGTCGGCCTTCACAGCTGCTCGCCGCCACACTCATAGCCCCAATTCAAGCGCGCGCGGTGGCTTCGTCCGAGCCTCCCACATCGAGAATGATCTTGCCTTTCGGCGGCACTCGTTGACCTTCCAACATCATGTGCGCGTCTCGCGCAGCGGCAAAAGGAAGAACTGCGCCGACACGGGTTTTCAGGTCACCGCGATCGATGAGATCGGCAATCTCGCGAAGGCGCTCGGTGGTCACTTCCACCAGGAAGAAGGCTGCGGTGACCCCGTGGTGCTTTGCGCGGTCTTGATCGGGCTGGGACACAGCGGAGATCAGCTTGCCGCCCGGGCGAAGAACCTGAAAGGAACGTATTTGCGTTTCGCCTCCGACGAGATCCAGTACCGCGTCCGCATCCTTCACCTCTTCCTCGAAGCGTTGCGTGTGATAGTCCAATACTCTGCCGGCACCAAGGGACAGCACGTATTCGATGTCTTTGGTCCCCGCGGTGGCGATTGAACGCAGGCGAGCGCGACGAGCGAGCTGAACCGCGTAGGCTCCGACGTTTCCCGCAGCTCCGTGAATGACGACCGTCTGCCCGGCTTCGAGGCGAGCGTGGTCGAACAGAGCTTGCCACGCCGTGACCGCAACGACGGGAACGGAAGCCGCTTCGGCATAGCTCAGCGAGCCTGGTTTCTTCGCGAGCATCCCAGCAGAGGCCACGGCGTATTCTGCGTAAGCACCAAGGAACTGGCTGTTGGTCACTCCGAAAACCTGGTCCCCAACAGCGATCTCGGATACGCCCGATCCCACGGCCGCGACTGTTCCGGACAGATCAGAGCCGAGCGTAAGAGGAAGAGGCTGCGGCAACGCGCTCTTGCCGGCCCTGATCCAGCCGTCCCAGGGACCGACCCCTGCTGCGTGAACATCGACAAAACCTCGCCCGTACCAGGAACTGGCCTCGGAACCCGATCCAAAATCATCACTTCCGGCGGTCCGAATTCGTGCACTCGCCATGCCAACATGGAGCAGCGCGCAGGACCTTGGGACGCATCGTCGACGGGGCTGCTTGCCATTCTGAACTCCCTGTTAAGACGTGAGTCGGCTTGAAGGCCGTGCGCCGGTCATGGACCCAAAGCCGGTCTCGCGCATCCGCTTCAACCGGTGTTACCAACCGAAGATGGAGGGCAGCCTGATCCAGAACAGTACCAAGATCGGCAACTCTCAATGTACCATCGATAGTCGCTTAGGTCGCAGCGACGTTCATTTCGCAGTGCTAGCGTGCCAATTCCAACAGCCGGCGAACATCCGCCGGCAGCCGCCGTTCATTGAGGTTGGTCACGCTGAGCAGCAATCCTTGCTGTCGGGGAGGCTGCATGTACCACGGCGACAGGGGAGCCGGCGCCAAGCCGAACTGTAGAGCGCGCAAAGCGATGTCCACGTCTGAAGCAAACTCGGGAAGCAAGAGAACCACTGCCAGACCGGCGGTTGCTTGTACCTTTATCGGGTCTGACGCCATCTCTCCCAGGCAACGAAGCAAAGTCTCCCGTTGGGCGGCGTAGAGCCGCTTCATGCGGCGCAGATGGCGAAGGTAGTGCCCTTCTCGCAGGAATTCCGCCACGGCGCGCTGCACGGCCGCAGCCGGCGCTGGTGCCAAGCAAGCAGCGAGCTCACCGAACGGACGACTCAGTTCCGGCGGCATGACCATGAACCCCAGGCGCAGCGCCGGGCTGATCGTTTTGCTGAAACTGCCGATGTGCAGCACCCGGCCTCCATGATCGAGCGATGCAAGAGCCGGGGCCGCCCGTCCTTTCAGCTGCAGTTCGCTGAGGTAATCGTCCTCGATGATCCAGGCGTCGTTCTGCCGAGCCCAGGCGAGCAGTGCAAGTCGCCGCGGCAGCGACATCGTCATCCCGAGCGGCGCCTGCTGGCCTGGTGTGACGACTGCCAGTGTCGCTCCACCGGCGGTTTGCACCCCGGCGGCAACATCCAGCCCTTCCGCATCGACCGGGACAGCTGTCACATGCATGCCAGCCAGGCCGAGCGCGGTGCGCGTGAGCGGAAAGCCTGGATCTTCGATCCAAGCTCCCAACCTTCCAAGCTGAAGCCCTCGGATAGCCAGACCGAGCGCGCCGGAGAATCCGCTCGTTATGAGCACCTGAGAGGGGCTGCACCGAATTCCGCGGGCCAGCCCTAAGTAAGCCGCAACTTCCTTTCGCAGCTCCGGATCGCCGCGCGGATCCGGATACGTCACCGGCGCAGCCGCGGCTAGCCGGGTCTCACGCGTCAGGATGCGTGACCACAGCTTAAAAGGGAAGGCGTCCTGAGAGGGCACGCCCATCTGAAATGCCCGCGGCGCGCTTCCGAACTCATAAAAGAGGTCCGGTAGAGGCGGCGCTTCTGGCGACCACTCGGGCGTTGAGGATCGGGATGGCCGGTCGGCCACACGAGTTCCTGCCGGCCCGAGACCGATCGCGAATTGCTCCGTGATGAGACGTTCGTAGGCCACACGCACGGTGCCGCGGGAGACGCCGAGCTGAGCGGCCAGATCGCGCCAGGAAGGCAATCGCGCGCCCGACGCGAGCCGCCCGCTCTCGATGCTCTCTCGGATCGCGCAATAGATCTGGGCAGCCAGTGGGGTCCTTCTGGCACGATCTAGTTGGATGGGGAGGACAGCCATCGCGCGATGGTACAGTCAAAATTGGCAATCTTGGTACTGTTTTATGATCAGGTCCGGACCGATCTATTTCCTGCAACCAGCACCACAGACACGGAGACGGGAGTTCGACAATGGCCGACGTTATTTCTGGCGTTAGGATCCCCGATAGCAAGATCGCACGCGAGGCCGCCGAACTCGTGCGGCAACATGAAACCGAGATGTTGTTCAACCACTCGGTTCGCGTATTTGTGTTCGGTGCGATGAAAGGAATTCGTCAGAATCTAAAATTCGATTCTGAACTGCTTTATGTCGCAGCGCTGTTTCACGATCTGGGTCTTATCCACCCTTACCATACCGATACGAAACGGTTTGAAGTCGACGGCGCCGATGCAGCCCGCGAATTCCTCAAGAGCCACAGCATCCCGGATCCGAAAGCGGATCTGGTGTGGGAAGCAATCGCTTTACATACCACGCCAGGCATTCCCCAATACATGCGGCCAGAAATAGCTCTCACCAACGCAGGTGTTCTAGTTGACGTCGTCGGCATTGGATATGACGACTATACGCGAGAGCAACGCGACCAGGTCATTGCCGCGTTTCCTCGTGGTGATTTCAAGAATGAGTTCATCCAGGTTCAGACGTGCTCGGCCTTGAAGAAGCCCCAGACCACGTTCGGCACAGTCAATGTCGATTATATCGAAGATCACGATCCCACATTTCGCAGGCCAAACGCCTGCGTTCGGATACGCAATACTCCGTGGCTCAGCTGAACCGTCATTGCGATGAATTCACCCGCCGTGATGCTTGCCACCTCTTAAAGTGTAATCGAGCCGCAAGAGCGAGTTGAGATGCCAAACTTTGCTGATTTCCCGATCACACGGCGCTGGCCTGCGAAATACCCGGATCGCTTGCAACTCTATTCACTGCCGACACCCAACGGCGTAAAGGTCTCGATCATGTTGGAGGAGATCGGGCTCCCCTACGAAGTTCATCTGGTCGACTTCAACAAGGGCGACCAGCACACGCCAGAATTTCTTTCATTGAACCCCAACGGCAAGATCCCGGCGATCCTCGACCCCGATGGCCGCGACGGAGAGCCGCTGCCCTTATTCGAATCCGGAGCCATCTTGCAATATCTCGCGGAGAAGACGGGCAAGCTTTTGCCGGCAGATGCGGCTCGCCGCTACAAGACTATCCAGTGGCTGCATTTCCAGATGGGCGGGATCGGACCGATGTTCGGCCAGCTCGGCTTCTTCAACAAATTCGCAGGCCGTGAATACGAGGACAAGCGCCCACTTCAACGATACGTCAACGAGTCAAAACGCCTGCTCGGCGTATTGGAAACGCATCTCGCCGGACGACTATGGATCATGGACGATGAATATACCATCGCCGACATTTCCATGCTCGGCTGGGTGCGTAACCTGATCGGCTTCTATGAGGCGCGCGAACTCGTCGACTTCGACAGTCTTCAAGCGGTACCAGCCTGGCTCGATCGCGGCCTGGCGCGGCCCGCGGTGCAGCGTGGATTGACTATCCCGCACAGGCCATGAGAGACGGGAAGGTGCACTGATCGACCCTGCACCGCATCGCACGATGCTGCTGAGTCTCTCCCGTCTGTCGAAGTTCAGGGCTGCGAAATTGTCGCGCCAATGGCCAAGCTGCCCGGTCAGGAAACCCTGATCACCGAAGATCTCGCTTATCGACTTGCCTAAGCCAACCGGGAGGTCAGCCGGCAGCTTGAATTGCTGGCAATGAGCCGGGAAGCGGATATCGTGCAGAGTTGCGGCAGCAGGTCAGTCCGCGAGCTTGAGCGACCGTTGAATAATCTGATCGACAGCGCGATCTGACCGGCTCAAGCACTACTGCAGTGCGGAACTCGCTTCTACTCGGCCGCAACAGCTCGACGCGTTGGTAGATTATCATTGGATTGATCGCACTTGGCGCGATCTGAGTTGCTCATTCCTGCACGCAAGCTTTTGTGACCAGACGCATTGCGAGTGTAGCAATTCACGCCGGATCCGACATCGGGGCGTAACAGCAAACCTGCCAACATCTGGTTGCGTCACTCAGCTCGATCACTCTTGTCGGCTCGAGTGGCCTTCGTCTCAGGATATCCAGAGTAGGATTATATGAAAATCATCATCGCTACGACCCCCGCGCCCGGTCATGTCAATCCAATGCTTGGTATCGCGCGCATCCTGTTGGCTGACGGTCACGAGGTGGTCGCCTTCACAGGAAGCGCTTTCCGCGACCGCATCAACAGTATTGGTGCAGCATTTCGTCCTATTCCTGCCAGCGCAGATCAGGATGTGGTGGATCCTTTCGCGAAGTATCCCGAACTGAAAAGCCTGCCTCCGGGGTTGGAGTTGTTGCGCGTCACCAAGGAGCGCTTATTTGTTGACCACATGCTCGTGCAGCACGAGGGCTTGCAACGATTGTTGCGGGAAGTCCCGGCCGACATCGTGATGGGGGATGAGTACTTCTTGGGCCTGCTACCAATGCTGCTGGGCCCTCGCTCGAAGCGGCCTCCGATTGTCTGCTTTGGCACCACGATCCTCCATTGGCCTCGCACAGACGGGGCGCCAGAACTCCTCGGCTTGCCTCCGGCGGCAGCCCCGGCGCAGCGCGAGAAGTATGCAGCCATTGCCCAGGAACATGAGAGGGTCGTCAATCAACCGCTCGCGCATCGTTTGAACCAATGCCTGGAGGAAATCGGCGTCAAGTCGCTGCCGAGGCCTCCTTTCGAGGCAATGGTGGAATTAGCAGATGCCTATCTGCAGCTGACGGTGCCGAGTTTTGAGTTTCCGCGTCCCGCCCCCGCTTCGGTGCAATTCGTGGGTACCCCGCCCATTATGCCCAAACAAGCGCCGCTGCCACCCTGGGCCGATGAGCTGGACGGCAGGCGCAAGGTGGTCCTCGTGACCCAAGGGACAGTGGCCAACCACGACTTCAACCGCTTGGTAACACCGACCCTGGTGGGATTGGCCGACGAGCGGGACCTGCTCGTGGTCGTCACCGCTGGCGGCCGCCCGGTCGACACGATCCCTGGCCCCATTCCGGCTAATGCGCGTTTGGCGAGCTATCTGCCGTTCGAGTGGATCCTGTCCAAAGCCGATGTATTTGTCACCAATGGAGGTTATGGCAGCGTCAACCAAGCCATGAGCTTTGGTGTTCCTCTGGTCTGCGCTGGACTCACCGAGGACAAGGCCGATGTGAATGCGCGGGTCGGCTGGTCCGGGGTCGGCATCAACCTTGAGACGAGCACGCCGGCGCCGCAGGTGCTGCGCGAGGCTGTGCGGGCCGTACTCGATACGGAGAGGTATCGCGCACGTGCTTCGCTCATGGCTAAGGAATTCCAGCGCATCGACACCCGTGGCGAGATTCTCCGCGCGATCAAGCGGGTGTCTCAGAACGGGGCTGATCGGCCGTCCCGCGCCGCTTTGCTGTCGGCGAAGTAGATCGACGATACCGACCTCAGCACAATCGTTTCACGACACCGATCGAAAGCAATGATTGGCTGGGTCGCAAGCTCGTTGCGGTCGCGCTCGGCGATCGCATCTTCCACGGCGAGGCCAGCAACGGCACCTGCAGCGGATGTCATGGGGCCGATGCGCGAGGGACGTCAGTCGGTCCGGACCTGACTTCCGGCAATTGGGTGTGGAGCGACGGCAGCCTTGCGGCGATCACCAAGACGGTTGTCGACGGCGTCCCGCACCCACGCAACTATACCGGCGTCATGCCGCCGAAGGGAGGCGCCGAGCTGTCGGACGCCGACACTGCCGCAGTGGCCGCCTATGTCTGGGCAGTCGGCCACGTCAACTAGTCTAGGTGGTCCCGAACGCCTTGAAGGTGATGATGGTGTGGGTGTCCTGGATACCCGGGATGACCTGGACCTTTTCGTTGACGAAATGGCCGATGTCGGTGTCCTTGTCGACGTAGAACTTCACCAGGAGATCGTAATCGCCCGCGGTGGAGTAGATCTCGGAGGCGATCTCGGCCTCCGCCAGCGCATTGGCGACGGCATAGGACTGGCCGAGCTTGCACTTGATCTGGATGAAGAAGGGAACCATCGCTGTTATCTCCGGGGCAGGTAGCCGGCCCATAGAGCCAAATTCGCCGTGCAATGGCAAGCCAGCTTGCCGGCGTTGGTTCGCCGCGCTAGGAGGGACCATGGTATTATGCCTATCCCACTGCGCGGCAGCTTTCCGATGACGACGCCGATCGCACTCACCATTGCCGGTTCGGATTCCTCTGGCGGCGCCGGCGTCCAGGCGGATTTGAAGACCTTTGCCGCGCTCGGTGTCTACGGCGCATCCGTCATCACCGCGCTCACCGCGCAGAATACGATGGGCGTGCGCGGCATCCATCAGGTGCCGGCCGGGTTCGTGACGGCGCAGATCGATGCGGTGTTCTCCGATCTTGCGGTCGGCGCGGTCAAGATCGGCATGGTGGCGGAGCTTTCGATCATCGATGCGATCGCGGCCGGGCTCGAGCGCTGGTCGCCGAAGCATGTCGTGTTCGATCCGGTGATGGTTGCAACCTCGGGCGATCGCCTGCTTGCCGCGGAGGCGGTCGATGCGCTGCGCACGAGATTGATCCCGCTTGCGTCGTTGATCACCCCGAACCTGCCGGAGGCCGCAGCACTGCTCGACGAACCGATGGCCTCGGATGAGGCCGCCATCGAGAGCCAGGGCAGGCGGCTGCTTGCCCTCGGCTGTCGGGCGGTCCTGATTAAGGGCGGGCACGGGCAGGGCAGCGAGAGCATCGACTATCTCGTCGATGTAGACAGCGCGATCGTGCTCGCGGCGCCGCGCATCAGCACCGCAAACACCCATGGCACCGGCTGCTCTTTGTCGTCTGCGATCGCAGCCGAGCTTGCCAAGGGCGAAGACGTGACGTCAGCCGTGCGCAATGCCAAGCGCTGGATCAGCGCCGCCATCGAAGCCGCCGACCGTTTCACCGTCGGCCACGGCCACGGGCCGGTGCATCATTTTCACAGATTTTATTAGACGACCGAGCTGCCTCAACCCTGTCCCGCATATCTACGGCCTCTGGTGTCGCCAGATTGTCGCATGGCGCTGTTATCCGCATTTCAAAGGGGCGCGTAGCTGATTCTGGTGGGACTGTTGGCTGCGACGAATCGTCATCGCCCTGTCACAGGGATTTGTTAGGTGCACAGGTATGGGAAGCGACTCTTTCAGTGAAGAGAGCCCCGAGCGGCGCTTTCGCACGTTGTTTATCTCCGATGTCCATCTCGGAGCCCGCGGGTCGCAAGCCGACCGATTGCTGGATTTCCTGCGCTCTCACGATGCCGACACGATCTACCTGGTTGGCGACATCGTTGACGGTTGGGCGCTGAAGTCGAGCTGGCACTGGCCCCAGACCCACAACGATTTCGTGCAGAAGATGCTGCGCAAGGCACGCAAGGGCGCCAAGGTCATCTATATCCCCGGCAATCACGACGAGTTCCTGCGCAAGTACTACGGCACGCATTTCGGCGGCATCGACGTGATGGAGAACACCATCCACACCGGCGTCGACGGCAAGCGCTTCCTCGTGATCCACGGCGATATCTTCGACCTCGTGGTGCAGAATGCGCGCTGGCTCGCCCATCTCGGCGACAAGGCGTACGACTTCGCGATCCAGATGAATCGCTTCGTCAACTTCTTCCGCCGCATGTTCGGCGTGCCCTACTGGTCGCTGTCGCAATGGGCGAAGCTGAAGGTCAAGAAGGCAGTCAATTACATCGGCGCGTTCGAAACCACGCTTGCGAGCGAAGCACGTCGCCACGGCTGCGACGGCGTGATCTGCGGCCACATCCATTATGCAACGATCCGCGACGAGCACGGCATCCGCTACATGAATTGCGGCGACTGGGTCGAGAGCTGCACGGCGCTGGCCGAGCACGAGGATGGCCGCTTCGAGATCATCACCTGGACTGATCCGGTCCGGCGCATCGCACCAGTGCCACGGGTCACGGCGCGCGCTGCATGACAAAAATCCTGGTCGCGACCGACGCATGGCATCCCCAGGTCAATGGGGTGGTTCGGACGCTGACCATGATGGCCGAGGCGGCAAAGGGCCTCGGCGTCGAGATCGCATTTCTCACGCCGCAATCGTTCCGCACCTTCGCGATGCCGAGCTATCGCGACCTCCGGCTGGCCTTGCCGCATCCGGCTGCGATTGCCGCGCTGATCGAGCAGGACAAGCCCGACAGCATCCACATCGCCACCGAAGGTCCGATCGGCCTGTTGGTGCGCCGCTACTGCCGCAAGCGCGGTCTGCCGTTCACCACGAGCTTTCACACCCGCTTTCCCGACTATGTCTCGGCGCGCTCGCCAATCCCGGAAAACTGGGTCTGGCGGCTGTTGCGCTGGTTCCATCGGCCGAGCCAGGCGGTGATGGCGGCAACCCCGGCGCTCGCCGCCGAACTGCGCTCGCGCGGCTTTCGCAACGTGGTGCTGTGGTCGCGCGGCGTCGATACCGAGCTGTTCCATCCGCGCCATGTCGACCTCTGTCTTCCGGCACCGGTTTTCCTGAGCGTCGGCCGGGTGGCGGTCGAGAAGAACCTGGAAGCCTTCCTCGACCTCGATCTGCCGGGCACCAAGGTCGTTGTCGGCGACGGACCGGCGCGGCCGGCACTGGAGCGGAAATACCGCGACGCCGTGTTCCTGGGCGCACGGCACGGCGAGGAATTGGCGCGCATTTATGCCGCTGCCGACGTGTTCGTGTTCCCCAGCAGGACCGACACCTTCGGTTTGGTGCTGCTGGAGGCGCTTGCGAGCGGCCTGCCGGTCGCCGCTTTCCCGGTGGTCGGTCCGCGTGACGTGATCGGCACTGCGCCGGTCGGCGTGCTGAAAGAAGACCTCCGCGAGGCCTGTCTGGAGGCGCTCAGCATCCCCGCGCAAACCTGTGTCGACTTTGCTGCGCGCCACACCTGGCAAGCCTCGGCGCGCGTTTTTATCGACCACGCCCTCAATCTCCGGCCGGTCGAGCCCGAGCCTGAGAACGAACCGGCGGAATTCGTGGCTGAGGACCCGCATTTCGCAGCCTAGCCTGACCCCGTAGCCCGGGTGGAGCGCAGCGCAACCCGGGGACTTCTGTATCTGTCTTGACCGGCGGTCCCGGGTTACGCGTTCCGCTCCACCCGGGCTACGGCCGGGGATCACACAGAAGCGTCTTGCCGGCTCGTCCGCGACCGCGTTACAAATTGCGCATGACCGAAATCGTCGCAAATCAACCCATCGGTGCGGCTGATATCGAAGCCGCCGCAAAGGTGGTCGCGCCGTTCGCGGTGCGCACGCCGCTGCTGTCCTTTCCCGTCCTCAACGAGCGCGCCGGGACCAAGGTATTCCTGAAGCCGGAAATGCTGCAGCGGACCGGCTCGTTCAAGTTCCGCGGCGCGTTCAACAAGCTGTCGTCGATCCCGCAGGCACAGCGCGGCGGCGGGGTCGTCGCGTTCTCCTCCGGCAACCATGCCCAGGGCGTGGCCGCGGCGGCGAAGATCCTCAACATGCAGGCGACCATCGTGATGCCGGCGGACTCGCCCATCACCAAGCGCGAGCGCACCAAGTCCTATGGCGCCGAGGTCGTGCTCTATGACCGCGACCGTGAGGACCGCGAGGCGATCGCCAATGGCATCGCGGAGAAGCGCGGCGCGACTTTGGTGCGTCCCTATGACGATCCCTTCGTGATCGCAGGGCAGGGCACCGCGGGCCGCGAAATCGCCGAGGACATGGCCACGCTTGGGCTTACGCCTGACATCGTGGTGGCACCGGCGTCCGGCGGCGGGCTGATCGCGGGCGTCGCGACCGCCGTGAAGGCCAAATTCCCGCAAGCCCAGGTGATCGTCGCCGAGCCGAAGGGCTATGACGACCACGCGCTGTCGCTACAGGTAGGACATCGCGAGCCGCATCCAGCCGCCGCCCGCACCATCTGCGACGCGCTGATGGCGGCGATGCCGGGCGAACTGACGTTTGCGATCAACAGCAAGCTGCTGGCGGGCGGCGTGTCGGCTTCGGATGAGGAAGTCGCCGCTGCGGTTGCGTTCGCCTATCGCGAACTGAAGCTGGTGGTAGAGCCCGGCGGCGCCGTCGGCCTTGCCGCCTTGCTCGCCGGCCGCATCGACGCCAAGGACAAGAACGTCGTCATCGTTCTCTCCGGCGGCAATGTCGACGCCGACCTGTTCGCCAAGCTGGTGGCCTGAACAACGCCGAGATTCTGTAGCCCGGGTGAAGCCAACGGGTCGCGCGCGAAGGCGCGCCCGATGGCTCCGCCCGGGCTACGACGCAGAACATCGTTTTGGCGCCTGCGCAATCAGCGCATCAACGGCGTCCAAATCCCTGGCCCCACCCCATCGATTGGCTGACTGCCCTTGCGGCGGATTGCAGCACCTGACAATCTTTGTTTGGCGCAAGGTCGGAGGAATCCAGGATGGGGGACGGCTCCGGGCAAAGGGTTGCAACCGTCGTCATCGCGGTAGTGCTCGTCGGCGCGGCCGCATCGCAGGCGAGGAGTGTGCTGGCGCCGCTCGCTGCGGCGCTGTTCATCATCGCGATCGTCTGGCCGGCGCAGAAATGGCTGCAGTCATGGATGCCGAAGCTCGCAGCGCTCGCGATCACCATGCTGGTCACGGTGGCGATCTGCCTTGCCTTCGCTTCGCTGGCAGCGTGGGGCTTTGGCCGCGTCGGCCATTTCCTCGTCGCCGATGCTGGGCGGTATCAGACGTTCTATGAACGGGCCGTGATATGGCTCGATGGCCATGGCATCGAGGTTGCCAGCCTCTGGGCCGAGCACTTCAATGTCGGCTGGCTGCTGCGCGCCACGCAATACGTCACCGGCCGCCTCAACACCACGCTGAGCTTCTGGCTGATCGCGCTGGTCTATGTCGTGCTGGGGCTGCTCGAGGTCGAGGATGCCAGGCGAAGGATAGACAGATTGGAGAACGCTACGGCGGCGCGCGTGCTGCTGAATGGCAGCGCCGCGACCGCGGCCAAATTTCGGAAATATCTGCTGGTGCGCACGCAGATGAGCGCAGTCACCGGCCTTCTGGTCGGCCTTTTCGCCGGCGTTACCGGATTGCCATTCGCGTTCGAATGGGGCGTGATCGCCTTCGTGCTGAACTACATCCCGTTCATCGGGCCGTTCATCGCCACGCTGTTTCCGACGCTGCTTGCCATGACGCAATTCGAGAGCTGGCCGGCGGTGTTCGGTGTCTTTGCCTGCCTCAACATCATCCAGTTCGTGGTCGGCAGCTATGTCGAGCCACGCGTCGCCGGCAACACGCTATCGATATCGCCGTTCATCGTGCTGTTTGCGATCTTCTTGTGGACCTTCCTGTGGGGCCTGTTCGGCACCTTCATCGGTGTGCCAATCACGCTTGCGCTTCTCACCTTCTCTGCCGAGCACCCGTCGACGTGCTGGCTCGCCGATCTGCTCGGAGGGCCGGCGGATGCGAAGCGGGCCTAGGCACCTACTTGCAGACCCGTCCAATGGGCGGCGAAGGCCCACATGTCGGCGTGCAGGGCGATGATCTTGTCCAGCGGCATGCCGGCACCGTGCCCGGCGCGGGTTTCGATGCGCACCAGATGCGGCCTCGGACCAAGGTCCGCCGCCTGCAACGCCGCGACATATTTGAAAGTGTGCGCGGGAACGACGCGGTCATCGGCGTCGGCGGTCGTGGCGAGGATCGCTGGATAGTCGGCGCCGGCCCTGATGGTGTGGTAGGGCGAGTAGGTCATGAGGTTGCGGAAGTGCCGCTCTTCGGCCGGGCTGCCATACTCGCCCATCCAAAACGTACCGGCGGTGAACTTGTCGTAGCGCAGCATGTCCATCACGCCGACGCCCGGCAGCGCCACGTCGAAGAGGTCAGGTCGCTGGTTGGTCACCGCGCCGACCAACAGGCCGCCTCCCGACTCGCCCTGGATCGTCAGGCCGTCCGGCGCGGTGATGCCTTCGGCCTTCAGGAACTCGGCGGCGGCGATGAAGTCGTCGAACACGTTCTGCCTGTTTTCAAGTTGGCCCGCGCGGTGCCAGGCCCTGCCGTACTCACCGCCGCCGCGGATGTTGGCAACTGCCAGCACGCCGCCTTGTTCGACCCAGGCGAGTTGCAGGGAGTTATAGATCGGAACCTGGCTGATGCCGAACCCGCCATAGCCGTAGAGCAGGGTCGGCGCGGCCCCGGACACGTCCTTGCGACGGATCAGGAACAACGGCACCCATGTGCCGTCCTTGGAGCGACAGAAGCGCTGCTCCACCACGATCCTGCTCAGATCGATCGCCACCTTCGGCTCGGCCCATGGCTCGATGGCGTTGGCGGCGACGTCGTAGCGGTAGATGGTGGCGGGCACGTCATAGCTGGTGAAGACGAAGAACGCCTCGCCGTCGGCCGGATTGCCGGTCAAGCCGCCTGCGGTGCCGATGCTGGGCAGCGCCACCGCGCCGTCGGGCGCGCCGTCCATGTCGAAGCGACGGATCTCGGTCTTGGCATCGACGAGGTAGCCGATCAGCAGCTTGCCGCCAAGCAGGGCGGCGTCGTTGAGCACCGCGCTGCCCTCGGCTTCGGGCACGATCTCGACCGGCTGCGGCTCGGGCGCGGCGAGGTCGAGCGACACCACGCGGCGGCGCTCGGCGCCATCGGTGGTGATCAGGATCAACTTGGCGCCATCGTTGCCGAGAACCATCCACTCGGCGTCCATGCTTGGGACGATAGTGCGTGGCGTCCAGTCCGTAGCGCTCAGGTCGACGACGGTGAGGGCGCTCTCGTTCGACCCAGGGGTCGAGGAGATGTGGAGGTAGCGGCCATCCACGGCGCGATCGGCCACGTGCAGCAGTCCCGGGTGATCCGGGGTGCAGTAGATGAGACGGTCTTCGGCCTGCGGCGTGCCCAGTCTGTGGAAATAGACGGCGTGGTTGGCGACGCCAGCGCTCACGGCCGTGCCGGCTTCAGGCTCAGGATAGCGCGAATAGAAGAAGCCGGAGCCATCGGGCACCCAGGCCAGCCGGGTGAACCGCGCCCATTCGACGGCGTCGTCCAACTGCTGGCCAGTATCGACGTTGAGCACTTTGATGGTGCGCCAGTCCGTGCCGCCGGTCTGCACGCCGAAGGCCAGGAAGCGGCCGTCGTCGGACGGCGCCCATTCGGCCAGCGCATCGGCGTTGTCAGTCGACCAGGCATTGGGATCGATCAGCAGGCGGTCTTCGCCCGCCGCCCCGCCACCCACATAGAGCGAAGCCTGATTGGCAACGCCGTCATTGCGGGTGAAGAAGTAGCGCTCGCCGCGCTTCAGCGGGACCGTGAAGCGCTCGTAGTCCAGCAATTCGGTCATCCGCTGCCTGAACACGTCGCGGCCGGGCAGGGTGCTGAGATATTTTTGCGTCACCGCGTTTTGCGCTTCGATCCAGGCTGCAAGCTTTCGGTCACTGCGCGCATCGCCTTCCAGCCAGCGATAAGGATCAGCGATCCTCTCGCCGAACTGCTCCTCCACCAGATCGCCGCGTTCGGTCTCCGGATAAGCGATGTCGGGCATGGTCTCTCCAAAATGGATTGGGCTAGGGCGGGAATGGCCGGGGCCAGAAGAAGCGAGGGAGCCGTGCGGCACGAAACTCGTTCGCCCAGCCTTCGGTCATGAAGATTGCCGGTCGTCGACAGCGGACAAGTCGTCGCCGAAAGGTTTCGGCACGACAGGATCACAGAAGGGCAGGTTGCTGACCGCCCGGATGGCGCGCGACATCCGCGCGACCACTTCTGCGGTGGTGAAGGTCTGGCCGTAGCGCACCGCGGCCAGGCTGATCGTCTCATCGATCGTGCGTATCGCACACATCACGGCAGCGGCGCACAGGCGGACGTCGAAATCATTGCGCAAGCGATCCAGCCGATCCGCGATGACCGCCATCATCTGCTCTTCGCCATCGTGGTAGGACAGGAGCCAGGTTGAGCGAAGGTCAGGCTCATCGGGAAAGGCGGCGATCAGCCTGACGATCAGGATCCCGTCGGCGATCTCTTCTGCCGACTGCTTCTCCAGGTCGAAACACTCCGCGAGATGCGCTTCAAGCGACAGGTTGCGCGGCCAACGTTGCAGTTGCAGGGCGAAGCGGCTCCACGACTGGGCGAACAGCGGCTCCACGCAGCTCTCCTTGGTGCGGAAGTATCTCCACACCGTTCGCTTGGAGAGGCCGGAAGCCTCGGCGATATCGTCCCCGCTTGTGCCGCTGACCCCACGTTCCAGAAAAAGCCTGGCTGCCTGGCGCGAGACCGCCAGACGCGCATCGTCTTGCATCGAACCCACGGAGTAACCTCTTGTCACTTAGTGACGTAAATGATGTCACTAAGTGACATAAATGTAAAGCCCGAGCGCGACAGCGCAGGGGTGCTGCTAGCTAGTTTCCCGCAATCTCCACCTTCTCCGGCTCGGCAAGGCAAAGCGTTCCATCGAGGCCGCTTACCAGATGGTGGATGTAGAAATAGCTTGGCGCATCATCGGCAGCGTTCATCACCGGCGAGGGCGCGGAGATAATCTTTAATGCGCCGCATGCACCGATCCAGTCGATGTGGCGGTGACCGTGCATCACCACGACGCGGTCGGCAAAGGCTTGCAGTCTACGGACGAACCAGCTCCCATTGATTAATGCCGTTCCAATGCGTTCGGAGAACTTCGTCGTCGGCATGGGATATTCCGTGAGGTGATGGTGCAGCGCCACGATCCACCGTGCTTTCGGAAAATAGTTCATGGCGGCCTCTAGCCGCTGCACCTGTTCGAGCGAGACCAGCCCGAGCGCGTTGGTGAAGGAGAAGTGGGTTTCGGCATTGGAGTCGAGGATGGCTATTCCGAGGCCTTCCGGTTGGTCGGGCGGCAGGATCATCGGGAATTGGTCCTCGAATAGCCGGCGAAGCTCGGCGCCCCGACGCACGCCGCCGCGCTCGGCGAACGCAACAATCTCTTCGCGATGCGGCGTGAGGAGTTCGTCCAGCGTGGCCGCGACTTTGCCTGAGTTGTCAACGAGGCGCACCCGATTGCCCTGAATGGCCGATATCGCCGACAGGGTTCGCATTTGCCGCAGCCGCTTGCCGGGGCTGAACGGCAAGTCGAGCCGGGCAGGGTTGGCCCGATCGACGATGTTCACATCATGATTGCCCGGCAGCAGAAGCGTCCGCGCGGTAAGATCAGGGTGCTCTGACAATGCCTCGAGGAATTCAGCCCATTCGCTTGCCCGTCCTGCGTCCGTCATATCGCCGCTGATCAGCACGTGATCGAGCGGATCGGCGGCATGAATGGCGGCGAGACGCGCGAGCACGGCGGCGAAGCGTTCATTGCCGCGCGGTCCGGCGCGCCCGCATTCGATGCGAAAGCCATATCGCTCGCCGACGACGTGGACATCGGACAGGTGCGCAACGCGCCAGATGCGCGCATCGGACCTGGGGATATCGAAGGCGGCAAGATCGACCGGCTGATCCATGCTGGCATCGGCAAAGCCCCAGGCCAATGACGCAGCGGCGAGATAGCAGGATACGAGTACGATGGCGTTGGCCAGCGTGGTCACCACGAGATGATGACCCAGGGCGAGATCGATCAGGCCGGCGGTCCATTGCGAGGCCGGCCAAACCAGGATTGCGATCAATGCCGCGCCTGCGCTGAGCAGGATGCCGGCACCGAGCGAACACGCGCGTCGCACTCGCATGCGCAAATTTGGAGTCAGGCTGTATTGCCAGATCCGTTCCGTCAGGTGGCGCAGTGCCTCACGGCAGAACGCGTAGCTTGGCTGCACCGCGAGCGCGTTGAGCGACCAGAAACTGGTCTCGACGATCCGCAGCAGCGGCCGCCAGGCGAACCAGCCGAGCGCGACGATCGCGATCAGCATCAACGCCGCGCCGATTTCCGTCAGGACCAGGATTTTTTCGGACAGGATTGACAGCCAGGCGGAGGCTATCAGGGGCGCAAGACCAAGCAACACGGCCGGCAGCAGGAGCAACGCGGTCCACGCGAACAAGAGCTTCGGCAGGCTGATCTCGACAAGCAGGCTGCCGGCAATAGCAAGCAGCGAACGCTGACCGGGGCTGGCCGCATCGTCCTCGACGTCGCCGTCGCGCGGATCAAGCAGCACGCGGCGCTGAATGCTCGAACGTTCGTCCGCCGATGTCGACTGCCTCATGACATGAGTCCGTCGCTTGCACCTGCCGCCAGGATGGACTTCGCGGACGCTAGCAGCACGTGTCCGTGCTGCGTACTTTATCACAGGTCTTGTAACGAGACATCGGCCACTGCGCGAGTCTCCTCGCGGAGCGGCAAGCCTCGCGCTTACGAGAAGAACGCGATCTTCTCGGCCTGGCTCATGCGGCGGATCGGCGCGAGCGGATCGCCGGCCGCGGCGCTGGGCTTCTTGACGATGCCGTTGGCAATGATGGTGGAGCCGAGCGAGATTTCGACCGGAGGCTCGGGCGGCGAGACGAAGGTAGGCTGCGGCGGAAGCTCGAACTGCGGTTCCGGCAGCGCGACGGCAAGCTCAGGTGCCTGCGGCACGATTTCCGGCGCGGGCGGTGCTTCCAGTTCAACAGGTGGTTCTTCGGCGATCGTTGCCGTGGTGTCCTCAACGTCGAACGGGTCGGGTGCGCCCATCTCCATCGCGATCATGTCGAGCACGGCCTCGTCATGAGCGTCGGCCGCAGCTTCCTCGGTGGCGCGAGCAAGCTCGATCGCTTCAGCCTCCGCCAGCGCCGCTTCGGCGACGGCGAGCGCGGCGTCCGCGTCCGCGACGGTGATGGTCTCTTCCGCGGCTTCCGGCTCGGGAGGTGCGGCGACCGTCTCCATGGTGGCCGGCGCCTCCGGTGGAGCCTCGATCTCTACCACGTGAAAGGAACGCTCCTCCGCGGGCTTCTCCGGTGCAGGTGCGGGTGAGGGAGCCACCGGCGCTTCGGCGCTCGGCGCGGGCATCTCATCGGCTTCGGAGAACTGGGCGAGGCGCTGCACGATCGGTGCGAAGGCGGCGTCCAGCGCGGCCTTCGCCTCCTCGGATGAAATCTGCGCGGCGCCGCTCTCGATCGCGACGACCTGGGAATCGATGAGGTCGCAGATGCGTCCGTCATTGCCGATCTCGCGCAGCCGCCACGCGATCTCGCGGATCACCCGCGCGCCCTTGCGCACCGGGGCAAGCTTCTGCTCCAGCGCCAGGCTGTCGAGCGCTTCGGCCGCAGATGCCTGCGCGGCCTCCACCGCGTCGCGGATCGCGGCGATGGCCTCGGCGACCGCCGGCCCCGGATCGGGTTCGACCGCCTGCTTCTGCGCGGCAAGGCTTTCCTCGAGCCGGGCCACCGCATCCAGCACCAGGCGGGTATCGGCGTTGCGGTTGCGCTTGGCATATTCGGAGAGGAACCAGCGGCCGCGCGAAGTCTCCATGAAGGCTTCGCTGATCGCGTGGTAATCGTCCTCGCCCGGCTGCACCGGGCGGGCTGTGATCGGCGAAAGGGCGAATGCTTCGTTGGCCATGCAAATCTCGTCGCGCAAATTGCGGCGCGCTGCGATAACGAACACCACGATATCAGGCGAATCGCAATTGGATTGATGGCTTCCGAATCACAAATTCCTGCAGCGCCGCAAGTGGATGCTAAGCGATTCGCGGCTCGCCTCGGAGCCTTTTACGGCACCATGTTCGGGATGCTCGGCACCTATCTGCCGTTCTTCCCGCTCTGGCTGAAGGCGGTGGGGATCGAGGCGTCCTGGATCGGCGTCATCACGGCGGTGCCCGCGGTGACCCGTTTCACCGTGCTGCCGCTGATCACGTCCCTTGCCGAGCGGCGGCGGATGCTGCGCGGCGCCATCATGATCACGGCAGCCGCGACCGCGTTCGGATTTGCCCTCATCGGCACCCAACGCCAGGCACTGCCGGTATTCCTGGTCTTCGTCGTCACCTGCTGCCTGTGGACGCCGACGGGGCCGCTCACGGATGCCTATGCGCTCCGCGGCGTGACGCATTACAGACTGAACTATGGTCCGCTGCGGCTGTGGGGTTCGGCCGCCTTCGTGGTCGGCGCGCTCTTGTGCGGGCTGCTGGTCGATGAAGTCGCGGCGGAGCACCTGATCTGGATCATTGCTGCCGTAGCGGGGGTCAGTGCGCTCACCAGCCTGGGCCTGCGGCCGCTCGAGGTCACAAAGAGGGCCGAGACCGCACAGCGCGGCGGCGTCGCGCTGCTCCGCGATCGGGGCTTCCTCGCGATCATCGCGGCTTCTGCGCTGATCCAGGGCAGCCATGTCGCCTATTACATCTTTGCCTCCATCGTCTGGAAGCAGGCCGGCCTGGGCGGGCTCACCATCGCAGCGCTGTGGTCGCTCGGCGTGCTCGCGGAGATCGTGCTGTTTGCGGTATCGCCGCGCCTCACGCTGCCCCCGGCGATGCTGGTCGTGATCGGCGCACTGGCCGGGGTTGCGCGCTGGGTGATCACCGCGCAAGACCCGCCGCTTCCGGTCCTGGCCGTCGTGCAGCTCACGCATGGGCTGACCTTCGGCCTGACGCAGGTCGGCATCATGGGGCTTTTGGTGCACCAGGTGCCCGGACACATCATGGCGCGCGGGCAGGGCTATCTTGCCGCCTGCAGCGGCATCGTCTCGAGCAGCACCGCGATCCTGTGCGGCGTCGTCTATGCCCGCTACGGCCAGGGCGTCTATTACCTGATGGCCGCGATGGCGGCGTCAGGTGCGCTCGTGATGTGGCTGGCGCGGCGCAACCTCCATCATCCCCAGAGCGAGGCCTCCGGCGGATAGACGAGGCTGCCGTCGTAGCGCAGCCCGTGGTCGCGGTCGCGCGCGAGCAACAAGGGGCCGTCGAGATCGACGAAGCGCGCCTGCGGGGTGAGCAGCATCGCGGGCGCCATGGCAAGCGAGGTCGCGACCATGCAGCCGACCATGATGTCGAAGCCGAGCGCCTGGGCGGCATCCGCCATCGCCAACGCCTCGGTCAGGCCGCCGGTCTTGTCGAGCTTGATATTGACTGCGTCGTAGCGGTCGCGGAGCCCCTCCAGCGAGGCGCGCGCATGCACGCTCTCGTCGGCGCAGACGGCAAGCGGCCGCTTGATCTCAGCCAGCGCCGCATCGTTGCCGGCCGGCAGCGGCTGCTCCACCAGCGTGACGCCGGCATCCGCGCAGGCGGCGAGGTTGTCGGCGAGGTTGTCCGCCGTCCAGGCCTCATTGGCGTCGACGATCAGTTCCGCATTCGGCGCCGCTCTTCGTACCGCCTTGATGCGCTCTCCATCGCCGTCGCCGCCGAGCTTGATCTTGAGCAGCGGCCGGTGCGCGGCCCTGGCGGTCGCTTCCGCCATCGCCTCCGGCGTTCCCAGCGAGATCGTGTAGGCCGTGGTCCAGGGGACCGGCGTTCCGCGCCCGAGCAGGTTCCATATCCGATTGCCGCTGCGCTTGGCCTCGAGGTCCCACAGGGCGCAATCCAGCGCGTTCCGGGCCGCGCCCGGCGGCATTTGCGCCTGCAGGGCCTTCCGGTCCATGCCGGCCGCAAGGGGCCCCTGCATTGCCTGGATCGCCGCAAGCGCCGCCTCCGGCGTCTCGCCATAGCGCGGGTAGGGCACGCATTCGCCGCGCCCGGTCAACCCGTCCAGGCTGACCTCGGCCACGACGGTAACGGCCTCGGTCTTGGCGCCCCGGCTGATGGTGAAGGCGCCCGCGATCGGCCAGCGTTCGATAAAGGCGGCAAGCTCTTGCGTTAGGCGCGCGGATCGGCTGGAAGTCATTTCAAAATCTCGCAATTTCTGAACCGTGCGCTTGCGGGGCGCTGCCAACTATGGCTGGTTAGCGCCAGATTCTACAAGGCAATGCGGCGTTCGAATTCCTATCTTTCGAACGAGACAACCAGCCTGGGGTGGGCATTTTGAACGGCGAGCCGACACTGGAACGGATAGCACAGGGCGACGGCCTTGCCCTGTGCGCCGCGGGGCCGTGGACGGCCCGTTTTGCGCCCGTGCTGGAGCGGATGGTGGCCGACGCGGAAAAACTCCGCGGCACCCGTCCCGATATCTTCATCGACGTCTCCCAGGTCTCCAAGCTCGACACCTTCGGCGCCTGGTTGATTGAGCGGCTCAGGCGCAGCCTGAGCCATGGTGGCGGCGAGGCGATCATCGCCGGGCTCTCGGACAATTATTCGAGCCTGGTCGACGAAGTCAGGCGGGTGAAGGAAACGCCGGAGGCCGAGACCGGCCCGGTCTCGATCACGGCCATGCTGGACCAGATCGGCCGTGTGGTGGTCGGCATCGGCGGCACGATCATCGGATTGGTCGACATGCTCGGCGCCGTGCTTGTCGCGAGCGGGCATGTCTTGATCCGCCCGCGCTCGTTCCGCCTGACCTCGACCATTCACCATCTTGAGCAGGTGTGTTGGCGCGCGGTGCCGATCGTGGTGCTGATCACCTTCCTGATCGGCTGCATCATCGCGCAGCAAGGCATCTTTCATTTCCGCAGGTTCGGTGCTGACATCTTCGTGGTCGACATGCTCGGCGTGCTGGTGCTGCGCGAGATCGGCGTGTTGCTGGTGGCGATCATGGTCGCGGGCCGCTCGGGCAGCGCCTACACTGCCGAGCTCGGCTCGATGAAGATGCGCGAGGAAATCGACGCGCTGCGTACCATGGGGTTCGATCCGATCGAGGTGCTGGTGCTGCCGCGCATGCTGGCGCTGGTGCTGGCGCTGCCGATCCTTGCATTTCTCGGCGCGATGGCCGCGCTGTATGGCGGCGGCCTTGTCGCTTGGCTCTATGGCGGTGTCGATCCCGAAGCGTTCCTTTTGCGGCTGCGCGACGCCATCTCGATCAATCATTTCATCGTCGGCATGGTCAAGGCGCCGGTGATGGCGGCGGTGATCGGCATCGTCGCCTGCGTCGAGGGGCTGGCGGTGCAGGGCAGCGCGGAATCGCTCGGCCAGCACACGACGTCATCGGTGGTGAAGGGCATCTTCTTCGTCATCGTGATGGACGGCGTGTTCGCGATCTTCTTCGCGTCGATCGGGATGTGACCATGCTGGTACAGCCCATTTCCGACGCCATCATCCGTGTTCGCGACATCACGGTGCAGTTCGGCAGGACTCGCGTGCTCGACGGTCTCGATCTCGATGTGAAACGCGGCGAGATCCTGGGCTTTGTCGGGCCCTCCGGCGCCGGCAAGTCGGTGCTGACGCGCACGATCATCGGGCTGGTGCCGAAGGTGTCGGGACGCATCGAGGTGTTCGGCATCGACCTCGATGGCGCCAGCTCCAGCGAACGGCGCCGGGTCGAACGGCGCTGGGGCGTCCTGTTCCAGCAGGGCGCACTGTTCTCCTCGCTCACCGTGCGGCAGAACATCCAGTTTCCGGTGCGCGAATATCTGAGGGTCTCGCAGCGGCTCCTGGACGAGATCATGGTGGCGAAGCTCGTGATGGTCGGGCTGAAGCCCGAGGTCGCCGACCGCTATCCTTCCGAGCTCTCCGGCGGCATGATCAAGCGCGTGGCGCTGGCACGCGCGCTCGCGCTCGATCCCGAGCTTGTGTTCCTGGATGAGCCGACCTCCGGCCTCGACCCGATCGGCGCCGGCGAGTTCGACGAGCTGGTGCGCACCCTGCAGCGCACTTTGGGGCTGACCGTTTTCATGGTAACCCACGACCTCGACAGCCTATATACCGCGTGCGACCGCATCGCCGTTTTAGGGAACGGTAAGATCATTGCCGCAGGATCGATCGCCGACATGCAGGCCTCGCAGCATCCATGGCTGCGGCAATACTTCCATGGCAAACGCGCCCGCGCCGTCATCGGCTAGCGCGTGATCCCGACAGGTGGAAACCGGTTTTCGGACAAGATCATGCGCGAGAGAGAAGGATCAGTGACGGTTCCGCCGCGGCGGACCCCGAGCTTGGACGAGTAGCTGGAGCAATCGATGGAAACCCGGGCGAACTATGTCCTGATCGGCGCCTTCACGCTGGCGGTGATTGCGGCTGCGTTCGGCTTCGTGCTCTGGTTCCAGAGCCTGCATACCACCAAGCAGCGCAGCCCTTTGCGGGTGATCTTCGAAGGTCCGGCCTCGGGTCTGCGGAACGGTGGTAATGTCAATTTTAATGGTATCAGGATAGGGGAAGTCATTTCGGTGAAGCTCGACAATCCGCGTCGCGTAGTTGCATTCGCGATGGTCGAGAACAACGCGCCGATCCGCAAGGACACCCTGGTCGGCCTCGAATTCCAGGGATTGACAGGCGTTGCCGCGATCTCGCTGAAGGGCGGCGAGGAGACGGCGCCTCCGGTGCCGCTCGACGAGGACGGTATCCCCGTGCTGACCGCCGATCCCAGGGCCCTGCAGGATGTCACCGAAGCGATCCGCGCGACGCTTCAGAACGTCAACCGCATCGTCGCGGACAATCAAGAATCGGTGAAGAACTCGCTGCGTAATCTCGAGACCTTCACCGCGGCGCTCGCGCGCAATTCCGAGAAGATCGACAATGTGATGCTGAGGGTCGACGGCGTGATGGGCAAGGCCGACAACCTCATGCTCGGCCTCAACAGCATCGCCGGCGGCGATCGCGGTGGCGAACTGGCCGCGATGGTGAAATCGATCCGCGAGCTCGCCGAAGATTTCGACAAGCGCTCGGGCGCACTGATGGCCGACGGCCGCAGGACGCTCGGCGATATCAGCCGCGCCGTGAACAACCTCGACCGCAACCCGACGCGCCTGTTGTTCGGCGCCAGCAGCAGTAGCAGTAGCAGCAACAGCAACGCATCTGAACCGCCGCCTCCGCCGAGGTCGGTAGGGCCGGTACGGAGGCGACAGTAGCGGGCGATTCGTTCCCTCTCCAGCGTCATCGTCCGCGAAGGCGGACGATCCGGTATGCGGCAGCGTCACGGGCTCATCTCAGGCCGTAGCGACTACTGGATGCCCCGCCTTCGCGGGGCATAACGGTGAGAGATTTGTTCTCCGCCGTCATTGCGAGCCAACGGGTCGCGCGAACGCGCGCCCGATGACAGGCTCCGCGAAGCAATCCATTGGCACCGCATAACGGGTGAGAATGGATTGCTTCGTCGCTTTCGCTCCTCGCAATGACGAAAAGCAAAACGGAGGCCCTTCGGCCTCCATTTCTCTATTCGCTATTCGCCACTCGCTATTCGCGTCTCATCCCAGCCGCCCCGCTGCGTGTGCGAGCAGCGTGTACACCAGCCCCGTCTCCGAGGTGAGGTGGTTGCGCAGCGACTGCGGGCCGCGGTCGTCGCGGGCGACTTCGTCGAGCAGCCGCTCGAACTCGGCGATGTAGCGGTCGACCGTCTGCTTGAAGCCGCGGTCCGAGCGGTACTTGCGGGCGACCTCGTCGAAAGCCTTCTGGCCGGCCGGCGTGTAGAGCCGCTTGCTGAACGCCTTGTTCTCGCCGCGCTGGTAGCGATCCCACATCTCAGCCGCAAGGTTGCGGTCCATCAGCCGGCCGATGTCGAGCGACAGCGATTCCAGCGGATTGGCGGCGGCAGCCTGCGGACGGGGACGCGGCGCTTCGCGGGGCGCGGGGGCAGGGGTATCGCTGCGGTTGAGCAGGTCCGACAGCCAGCCGTCCCGGCCGTTGTCCGGGGTCGCCGGGCTGACCGGCGGCGCTTCGGTGCGGCGCGAGGCCGGCGCCGGCACGCCGAGGTCCGGCGGCGGCAGGGTCGATGCGCTGCCATAGTCGCCGCCGCGCATGCGGACATCGCTTGTGCGACCGCCAGCGGCAGCGACCATCACGGTCTCGTCCTGGCGCTGCACGCTGACCCGGCTGTTGGTCGCGACGTCGAGCCCGCGGCCGTGCTGGGCCACGATGCGGTTGAGCTCGGCCAGCGCCTCGATCTGGTCGACGATCACCTTGCGCATCTGCGCGGTGTTCTCCGCGGCCTCCTGCGGCATCTCGAGCACGCCGCGGCGCAGCTCGGTGCGGGTGGCCTCGAGCTCGTTGTGCATCTCGGCCGCCATCTGCTTCATCGACTGCACCATTGCGGAGAATTTCTCCGTCGATTCCTTGAACATCGCATCCGTTTCCTGGGTGCTCTGCTGGTACAGGTCGTTCATGGCGTCGAGCGTCTGTTGCCGCTCGTTCTCGGCCGCGGCGCGCACGGCCTCGAACTGGCGGCTGATCGCCGCAGAGCCGGCGCCGGCGGTCTCCGCCACCACGCGGGCGATGTCGCGGGCGCGCTCCTCGGCCGCGGCGAGCGATTCATCGAGCAGGCCGGTGAAGCGCGACAGCCGCTGGTCGAGATCAGTGGTGCGCAGGTCGATAGTGGTGACCAGCGATTCCAGCGTCGCCTTGCGTTCGGCGATCGAGCCCGTGGTGTTGCGGTTGCTCTGCTCCACCAATGCGGCGGCTTCGACCAACGCGCGGCCGTGGGTGTCGAACTGGGTCGACAGCTCGCCGAGGTCCTCCAGCGCCTTCTGGGTCTTGCTGTTGAACACGGTGAGCTGGTCTTCCAGCGTCTGGGTCGCAATGCCGTTGCGCGAGGTGACGTCGTTCATCGCCGAGACGAAGTCGGCGACGCGGGTCACGAGCGCGCGCTCGAGCGAGTTGAGGTTGTCGTGGGCGCCGGTGAGCACCTCCTGCAAGAGGATGTTGCCCTCGCGCAGCCGCTCGAACAGCGCCACTGTATCCGTGCGCAGGATCTTGCTGGTCTCCTGCATCTCGGTGACGGCGGCAATCGAGACCTGGCGCGACTGGTCGATCGCCGCGCGCGAGGAGTGCTCGAGGTCCTTCAGCGACTTTGCCACCGCGCCGGTCGCAAGATCGCCGGCGGAGGTGATGTTGCGCGCGACTTCGGCGCCGTGGCTCGACATCGTCTGCGCGAAGGTGTGGCCGCGCATCTCGATCGACTTCAGCGCGTCCGCGGTGGCGCGGTCGATATCGGTGGCGAGCTGCGCGCTCTTGTTGGTGAGCGCTTCCACCAGCGTGCCGCGCCTTGTGTCGACCATCTGCGCCAGCCGCTCGGCCTGCTGCTGCACATAGGTGACGATCTCGTCGGTCTTGCCGGTCATCGTCGAGCCGAACTGGCTGGAGGCGGCGAGCACCGAACGCTCGATGTCGGCGGACGTCGTCTTGACCTTCGAGGAGACCTCGTTGGCGGCGGCGACCAGCGAACTGTGCGCGTTCTGCGCCGAGGTCTGAATCGTCTCGGTGGTGTTCGCCGTGACGGCAGCGAGCGAGCGCTCGATCTGGACCGAGATGGCCTGGATCTGACCAGCCGCGTCGGCCGAGGTCGACACGAACGAGGTCTGCGCCTCGCGTGCGCTGCTCAGGATGGCCGCGGCAGTGTCGGCGCCGACTGCGGTCAGCGTCCGTTCGATATCGATCGCCAGCGACTTGACGTGGTTGGCTGCCTCCGACGATCCGGTGACCAGCGTGGTCTGAACGTCGCGGGCAGCCGAAGTGATCGACTCCGCGGTGGCCGCGCCAGCCATCGACAGCGAGCGCTGCATGTCTGCGACCAGCGTCGTGACGCTGTTTGCAGCTTCGGTTGATGCGGCAACCAGCGTGTTCTGGGCCTCGCGTGCGCCTGAGGTGACTGACTCCGCGGTAGCAGCGCCGGCCATGGACAGCGAGCGCTGCACGTCAGCGACCAGCGCCTTGACAGTGTTCGCGGCTTCGGTTGACGCGGAAACCAGCGTGTTCTGCGCCTCGCGTGCGCCTGAGGTGATCGACTCCGCGGTCGCCGTGCCGGCCATGGATAGCGAGCGCTGCATGTCGGCAGTCAGCGTCGTGACCGCGTTTGCAGCGTCGGTTGAGGCCGCGACCAGCGAGCTCTGCACGTCGGCGGTTAGCGTTCGTACCAGGTTTGCCGCCTCGGTCGAGGCCGACGTGAGCCTGTTCTGCGCCTCGCGGGCGCTGCTCAGGACTGTCTCGGCCGTCGATGTGCCGGCGGCAGACAGCGAGCGCTCCACATCGACCGAGAGTGCCTTCACCTGGCTGGTGATGTCGGTCGAGGCTGTTGTCAGCGCGCTCTGGGCCTCGCGTGCGCTGGCAACGACTGCTTCCGCCGTCGAGCTACCCGCAAGCGTGAGCGAGCGTTCGACATCGCCCGCCAGCGACTTGATCTGGTTCGTGATGTCGGTCGATGCCGCGATCAGCGTGTTCTGTGCTTCGCGCGCACCGGCCGTGACGGCTTCGGCTGTGGCGGTGCCGGCGAGCGTCAGCGAGCGCTCGACGTCGACGGCCAGCAACTTGACCTGGCTTGCCGCGTCGGTGGAGGCGCTGACCAGCGCGGTCTGTGCCTCGCGTGCTCCCGACAGGATCGAGGCGGCGGTCGCGCTGCCGACGGTCTGCAGGGTGCGCTCAACATCGGTCGAGAGCGCCTTGACCTGGGAGGCGACCTCGCCGGTGGCCGCCATCAGCGAGGCCTGGGCATCGCGGGCGCTGGACAGGATCGAGCTTGCGGCACCCGAGCCGACCGCGGTCAGCGCAGCCTCCACTTCGCCGGCGGTGAGCTTGAGCTGGGCGCCGACGTCGGAGGAGACCGTCAGCAGCGACTGCTGCGCGGTGCGCGCGCCGGTCTGGATGGTCTCGCTGGTGTTGACCACCAGATTGGTGAGCGAGCGCTCGGCGTCCTCGACATGCGACTTGATGCCGGAGGAGAGCAGTTCAGCGCGCGCCATCAGCTCGTCGCTGGCCTGGCGTCCGCTGCTTTCGATGCGGCCCGCGACCGCCTCGACGCGCGAGCCCAGGAGGTCCTCGAACTGCGCCACGCGGGCGTCGATGTCGCCGGCGATGGCGCCAACGCGGGTCTCGATGCCGTGGTGGATTTCCAGGAACCGGGCCGAGATGGTGTCGGTCAGATGCGCGCTGCGGCCGTCCACGGTTTCGGTGACGCTGGCGATGCGGCGATCGAGCGCCTCGATCGCCTGCGCGGCGCCGTCGGTGAGCGAGGAGGTGAGCAGGCCGAGGCGGGAGTCGATCGACTGGATCGCCTGCGCCGCACCTTCGGTGAGCGAGGTCGAGAGCATGCCGAGCCGGCCATCGATCGTCTGGGTGACCGAGCTGGTGCGAGTGTCGAAAGTCTGTTCCAGCGACTTCAGGCGGCCCTCGATCGACTCGTCGAGCCATTTGAGGCGGCCCTCGAGCGAATTGTCGAGGAAGCCAAGCCGGGTCTCGAGCGAGGCGTTGAGCGTGCCGAGCCGGTTCTCCAGCGAGCTGTCGAGCGTGTTGACGCGGCCGCTCAGCGCGCTGTCGAACATGGCGAGCTTGCTGTCGAGCGACGAGTCGAGGCTGCTGACACGGTCGCCGAGCGTGGTCTCGAACTGCAGGAGGCGCTGGTCGAGGGTCGCCGTGATCTCGCCGCTGTTGGAGGTGAGGCGGGTGTCGAAATTGTCGACATAGGTTTTCAGGGTGTTGGCGATGTCCTCGGTGCGCTGGCCCATGCGCTCGACGATCTCGCCGCCGAACGTCTTCACGGTGCGGTCGAATTCCGCAATGTGGCGGGTGATCAGCGCGCCGAGCGTGCCGGAGTCGCGGGCGAACTTCTCCGCCAGTTCCGAGCCCTGGTTTTTCACCAGTTCGTCGAAGGCGCTCATCTGCAGCGAGAGCGAGTCGTGTGCGGTCTCGGTCTGGCTCACCACCCTGGCAACCAGCGAATTGACGGTGACGTCGAGCACTTCGCTCGCCTTGTCGCCGGAGGTGATGATGTGGCTGGCCAGCCGATTGCCGGCCTCGTCGATCTTGGTGACGAGGTCTCCACTGCGCAGCTCGAGCTCGAGCAGGAGCGAGTCGGAGGAATTCTTCAGGGAATCGTGCGCCAGTTCGGTGCGCTCGGAGATGCCCTCGACAACGCTCACGGCGCGCTGCTCAAATTCGCCGGTGATGCGGTCGATGCGCTCGTTCAGCATCTCATGGACGCGGTCGGCGAGGTCGACGAATTCGTCGTGGACGTGGCCGGTCTTGAAGTTGAGGCTGCTCGTCAGCCGCTCGGAGGCGTCGAGCACCGCGCGCGTGGTCTCGGAGCTGGCTTCCTCGAGCCGGTCGAGCAGGTCGCCGCCGCGCTCGCCGAGCGCGAGGATCATGTTGTCGCCGGCGTGGCTCAACGCCTGGGTGATGTGCTGGCCGCGCTCTTCCAGAGCGCCGGTGATGCTCTTTGCGACTTCGTCGACGCGCGAGGCGATCGCATCCGAGATCAGCGCGATGTCGTGGCGCAGGTCGATCTGCACGCCGGAAATGGCGCTGCGCACCTGCTCGGCCTGTCCGACCAGATTGTCGCGCTGGTGGGCGATGTCCTGCAACAGCGCGCGGATGCGCACCTCGTTGTCGGAATAGGCGCGCTCCAGCGCCGCGACCTCATTGGCGACCAGCGTCTCGAGCTCGCCGGCGCGCGCGATCGCGCGCTCGATGCCGTCACCCATCGCCGCGACCTCGCGGCGGATCGCCTGTCCGACCGTGACCATGGAATCGCTCGCCGCCCCTTCGGGCTCCGAGAAGCGGATCGCGACCTGCGCCATCGATTGCGCGATCATCCGCATCTCCTGCCCGCGCCAGGCAAGACTCGCGAGGAAGTAGAACAGCAGCACGGGCGCGAGGAACAGGCAGGCGAGGCCTGCCAGCACCAGGACGCCGCCGCTCTGGCCGATCGCGGCCTGCAGCGAGGACAGGAAGCTCACCGTGAGCAGGCCGCAGCCGACCAGCCAGACGCCGGTGAAGATCGACGCAAAGGTGTAGACGTTGCGGGCAGGGCTGCCCTTCTGCAGCGCCTGCAGGAGCTGTCCGATCGCCTCGCGATCGTCATTGGCGGCGCGCCGGGGGCCGCGTTGCTCCTCGATCGGCTCGAACACCGATCGCTCGTTGCCGGGACGTGTTTCGACTGGACGCGTCTCGAACGGGGTTTCGGGGAAGGGCGTGGTCGCAGCAGGGATCGCGGGCGGCGCGGCTTCGCCGCTACCGGTACTGATCACATCGCGGTTGGGCTCGGCACTGTTCTCACCGATGTTCAGGGCTTCCTGAATGGCAGACAGTGCGACTTCGGTGGGATCTTTCACCTTCTTGGGATTGTTCGCCATGTTAAGTCTGAGCCCTCTCAACTAATACGCGTCGGCGATCTTGCGAACATTGTCCCCCGCAAGCTCGAGCCGTCCCGTCCCCGTAAAGCGGTACGCAAGCACGCCCGTCGGCCGCTTGTCCGCTACATCCGGAAACATCCTATTGGTTGAGCGATGCGAATGAAATGGCCGCGATTAAGACATTCTTAATCATCGTTAACAGGTTTGTGCCATAAGGCCTTATGCTTCCACATAAATCCTGCGAGCTGACGCCCATTGAGGTCCTACTTTGTCTGAAAAAGGGCAAAGTTGAGGCAAATTTGGCCAACGATCCGTTAACTATTTCCATGATTGGGTGACGCCCAAACGGCCCTACCGAAAAGGAGGTGGTGGCCGGTCCTTAGGATCAGGCCCATGCCGCGTCACCTCGAACGGACCCAATGGATAGCTTCGCCGCCGCTCTCCCCCGGGGACGGCCCGATCGATCTTGCACATCTTGCGCGCATGTCGCTCGGCGACGCCGCTCTCGAGCGCGAGGTGCTTTCGCTGTTCGTGGCGCAGTCGGCCAAGCTGATCGCAGCCCTGGCCACCCTTCCGCAGGATGCGCGCGAACTGGCGCACAAGTTGAAGGGATCGGCACGCGCGATCGGCGCTTTCGCTGTCGCGGATGCCGCCGCCGGGCTGGAACATGTCCTGACGAGTGGCATCGAACCGGCGGAGCCGCTGGCGGTGCTCACTGACGCGGTCGCGCGGGCGCGGAACGCGATCGAGGCCATCCTCGGCGACCCTTCAAGCCCGAATTGACCGGCGACAAATTCGCGTCAAAAGGTTTTGCGTGAGGGCACCCGGCCGCTGGCGCTCCCGGGATCGACCCGTTATAGGGACTGCCGGGGGACCTCATCCAGATCCGTATTCCGGTAGCACGAGCGATCATGGCCAAGATAACTTATGTCGACCATTCCGGGGAAAGACGCACCATCGAGGTGGAGAACGGCGCGACCGTGATGGAAGGCGCTATCCGCAACGGCGTTCCGGGCATCGAGGCGGAATGCGGCGGCGCCTGCGCTTGTGCGACCTGCCACGTCTATGTCGACGAAGCCTGGCGCGAGAAGGTCGGCGCGCCCACGCCGATGGAAGAGGACATGCTGGATTTCGGTTTCGACGTGCGGCCGAATTCGCGTCTGTCCTGCCAGATCAAGGTCACCGACGACCTTGACGGGCTCGTGGTGACGACGCCGGAACGGCAGGCTTAATCCCGTTGATACAGATCAAGGCCGCGGCGGATCCAGGGCTTTAGGTTAGCCTTCACTTCATCCGTCAGGGGGACCGGCTTGCGCGTGGTTTCGTCGATCAGCACCGTCACCGCCTGCGCGGAGGCCACGCATCGACCTTGCGAAAACACCACCTGATCGAACGTCACCGAGGTTCGTCCGAACTTCACGATGCCGAGCCCGAGTTCGATCGTGCCGGGCCAATGCAGCTCAGCGCGGAAATGGGTGTCGAGGCGCACCATGATCCAGGCGAGCCCATCCGGCACCAATCCCTTGCTGGGATCCTTCATCAGCGTGACGCGGCCGGTCTCGAAATAGCTCGCATAGACCGCATTGTTGACGTGCCCATTGGGATCGAGGTCGGCAAAGCGCACATTGTCTGACAGCCGATAGGGATAGTCTTCCAGGCGCGGCGTGGCGTTGGAACGGATCGGGGCATTCACTTGCACAATCTCCAGGTCGTTCGCCACGTTACAGCCTAGTTGTCGAGTTGCGGCAAGGGGTTGCCGCGGCGCTTGCGGCCCCTATTATGGCGTTCCCGATCAGGTCGTCCCCAATCAGGCGTCTTGGCTCGGCCGGCAGCCTTCCCATTTCGTACTCAACTGACAAAGAAGCGGATATGAGCGAAGCGATCAAAACCGACGTGTTGATTATAGGCGCAGGTCCCTGCGGACTGTTTGCCGTGTTCGAACTGGGCCTCCTCGACATGAAGACCCATGTGATCGACATCCTCGACAAGATCGGCGGCCAGTGCGCCGAGCTCTATCCGGAGAAGCCGATCTACGACATTCCCGGCATCCCGCTCGTCACCGGCCAGGGGCTGACGGAGTCGCTGTTGGAGCAGATCAAGCCGTTCCACCCGACCTTCCATCTGAACGAGATGGTTGAGACGATCGAGAAGGTCGGCGATCCCGCCTTCCGCGTGAAGACCGACGCGGGCAAGGTGTTCGAATGCAAGGTGGTGGTGATCGCCGCCGGCGGCGGATCGTTCCAGCCGAAGCGGCCGCCGGTGCCGGGCATCGAAGCCTATGAAGGCAGCTCGGTGTTCTACGCAGTGCGGAAAATGGAGCAGTTCCGCGAGCGGAACATCCTGATTGTCGGCGGCGGCGATTCCGCGCTCGACTGGACCCTCAACCTGCACCCGATCGCCAAGCGCATCACGCTATTGCATCGACGCGACGAGTTCCGCGCTGCGCCCCACAGCGTCGAGCAGATGCGTGCGCTCGTTGCCGACGGCAAGATGGACCTGAAGCTCGGCCAGGTCACCGGCCTCGAAGGCGAGGCGGGCAGGCTTGCGGCGGCGACGGTGAAGGGCAACGACAACGCCGTCACGAGGGTCGAGTGCGATACCATGCTGCCGTTCTTCGGGCTCACGATGAAGCTCGGTCCGGTCGCAAACTGGGGCGTGGCGCTGGAGAACAATCTGGTGCCTGTCGACACCGCCGCCTTCGAGACCAACGTATCAGGCATTTTCGCGATCGGGGATATCAACACCTATCCCGGCAAGCTGAAACTGATCCTGTCCGGCTTCCACGAGGGCGCGCTGATGGCGCAGAAGGCCCACCGCTATGTCTATCCGGACAAGCGGCTCGTGTTCCAGTACACGACGTCGTCGTCGAGCCTGCAGAAGAAACTCGGAGTCAATTGATTCCAATCAACATATGTTTGGTCGATTTCAGTCAAAATATCGTCGGTCAGGTTGCGGAGCGGCCGGTGCGGCCATTTGCATCGTCTGCCCTGCCACTGGAACCTTCCGCGAAATGGCCGTAGTCTTCGCTCATTCGTTCGTTGAATTAGTCGGGTGACGACAATGCGAAATTGGCGATTTCGATTTCGGCTGCTAGTGCCTGTTATCATGGCGCTCCTGGCGGCCGCCCTGCCGGCGCAGGCGCAGCAGCCGTCGGCGGCGGGGCTGTGGCAGAAGGTCGAGGACGGCAGGCCCGTGATATGGGTGCTGTTCGTCGACCATAACGGCGTCTTCGAAGGCATCATGGCGAAGACATTCCCGAGGCCCGGCGAGCCCGTCACCGAGGCCTGCACGAAATGCACCGACGACCGCAAGAACGCGCCACTTCTTGGCATTCCCTTCATCCGCAACATGAAGCGCGCCGGATTGAAGTATGAGGAAGGCAACGTACTCGATCCGCGCGACGGCAGTATCTACAAGGCCAAGATGAGCGTCAGTCCCGACGGCAAGGAATTGACGATGCGCGGCTACATCGGCATCTCGCTGTTCGGCAAGGACGAGGTCTGGTACCGCCTGCCTGATACGGCGATCGCGCAACTCGATCCCGCCATCGTCGCGAAATATCTGCCGGCTCAGGCGGCGGCGATGAAGCCTCCGGTGCCGGCCGCCACGAAGAAGAACGTCGGTCCAGCCGGCGCGCCTTCGCGCTAAAGCTTCGGTTCTGATTGAATTAGAGCCGACATTCCCACCTCGCTCGAAAGCGCTTTAGCGGCTGCCGATCGGCTGCACCGGTTCGGAGATCACCTCGCCCACGCCGACGTCGAGTCGCAGCACTCCGGCCGCCGCGGGGAGGGCGGCGTCCGCCATCGCGGCGTGGCCTTCGGCGGTCGGATGCACCGCGCCGCCGTAGACGGCCGACAGCAGGCCCCAGGTCGCATCATGGATGTCCGAAGGCTGCATCGAGGATGGCAGCGCCTGCGGATAGGTCATCGCGGTGAAGTAGCTGTCATTGGCGTCGCGAATCCAGCGGGCACGCGGCAGGTAGGCGCGATATTCCGAGGCGCTGCGGCCGCATAGCATCGGCTGGCTGGCGGCGGTGACGATGTCAGGATCGAAGCTCTCGCCATTGGCCGCAAAGCATTGCCGGTCGAACTCCGGATCGGTGGCGCCGCGCGCGCAGAAGCCATGCATCGCGAACGCGTCCTGATGGGCGTCGACAAAGGTCATGCGGTCGGCACGCGGATTACGACAGAGGACGCCTGACTGGCACAGCGCCAGCGCCTTCAAGGCCGGAAGGAATTCGTCCTGCACATAGCCGACCACCGGACCAAGCCGCTGCGGCGCGGCATTGAAGGAGGGATGGATGTCGAAGCCGGCGCGGCCGCCGGGGCAGGGGACACCGCCCTCCGACAGCCCCGGATTGGCATAGGCCGTATAGATCACGCGCGAAAGATCGCCGCCGACGAGCGGCCTTAGCGCCTCGCGCAGCTTGGCAAAGGATTGCGGCAATGTGCGTCGCAGGGCATCGCGGGAATCGTCGACAGACGCCATGACGCCACCGCGCCGGAACAGCGCGCGCTCTGTCCCGGCATCGACGATCACATTGGCGACGAGGCCGGAGAAGTAGATATCGTTGGCACCGATCGAGAGCAGGAGCAGGTCGAGCTGTCGATCCGGCTGGCGGCGCTTGGCTGCCGCGAGCGCATCGCGCAATTCGCCGAGCTGGCCGTTGACGGTGCCCGAGCAGGTGTTGCCCGATTTGCTCGGCAGGCACTCGCGGGCCTGCTGTGAGCCGAACAGCCCGTCATTGATGGTTGCGCCCGTGCAGGCGAGCGGCAGGTAGGTCACGGCGATGTGCGGGTAGTTCACCGCGAGCGCGAGCGCGGTGCGGGTCTGGTAGCTGTAGAGCGAGCGGTGGCAGGCCGCGTTGAACCACAGCGCGCTGTGCTTCTGCCATACCGAGAGGAAGTCCGGTGCTTCGCAGGCGCGTCCGCCTTTGTAGCCGGCGCGGCTCGGCCGGTAATATTGCTCGCCCGCGGTGCCGAGATAGGAGCGGAAGCAGAAGCCTTCTTCCGCCAGCGCAATCGGACGGTCCGGATTGCCCTCGCCGGAGGCGATGCTGTCGCCGAGCCCTGCGATGAAGATGTCGCGCACGGCGATCTCGGTGGAGACGCGCTGGGCCGGATCCGAACCCGCGGAGACGTCGACGGTCGCCATGGTCGTGCGGCCGTAGCGGACGCGCAGGTTCACCGGTTCGGCGCAGTCGAAGGCGGAGGTCTGCGGCCCGTCGCCATCGTCGAACGACCAGGCGCAGGTGGCGCCGACCGGAATCGGCCCGACCAATCGCACCGTGATCGGGTGATCTGTTGGCGTCAGGTAGCTTTCCTTGACGTTGTCGCGGGTGCAGGGCTCGTTGACGCGGCCGGCGAGGTCGATGCAGAGCCGGTTGACGGTGTTGCGCGCCCAGCCGCGGCCGTCGCTCTGCAATTCCAGCGCCTGCTCGGCGGCGAGCACGCTGCGGCCGCGCCCGGCTTCGGTCTGCAGCAGGAAGTCGCGCTCCTCGCGGAACAGGCGAAAGCGGTTGCGGACTTCCCACGAGATCTGCAGCGGCTGTTGGGCCGCGGTCTGCGCTTCGGCCGATTGGCTCAGCAGCGCGACCGCCAGCAGCGCGGCGGAAACGATCGAACGGAACAGAATTTTGACCATGGCGCGTTTGACGGCATCGGTGGGGCAGAAATAAGAGAGCCGCGCCGAATTAGCCAGAAAGAATAACGCGCCGAGATCATGATCCGATTGGACGGGATCGGATTGTGATCTCATCTCTTTGTTTGAGCATGATCTCCGCGCAAACGCTTCGCGTTTGCCGCGAGGGAAAACCGGTTCCCACTTTTCCGGATCATGCTCCAGATAACGTCGCTGTTACCGTTTCAGGTGCTTGATCCGTGGCCGGCTCTCGACCGACTGCCGCACGGTAACCTCGGCGGTCTCCGCTCTGAAAGGCGGATCATTGAGCTTGCGCCGGCTGAGCCACGGCTGCACCACGTTAAGCCACAGCTCGCGCACCCCCATGATCGAGATCGAGATGCCGAAGGGGATCAGGAAGTACAGGATGCGGAACACGACCAGCGTGGCCAGCAACTGCTCCTTGGAGAAGTCCGGCAGCGCCACCAGCATCGCGGCGTCGAACACGCCGATCGATCCCGGCGCGTGGCTCGCGAAGCCGAGCAGGGTGGCCAGGATGAACACCACGGCCAGCGAGACGAAATCGATATAGGGCTCGGTCGGCATCAACAGATACATCGCGAGCGCGCAGAAACCGAGGTCGACGACGCCGATCAGGATTTGCACCAGCGTCAGCTTCGCGGACGGTAATACCACCTTCCAGCCGTTCTGGCCGAGCTCGCGGCGGCCGGTGCCGGTCACGAGCCAGACCAGATAGGCGCCGATGCCGGCAAGGCAGCCCACTCCGATCAGCCGGTTCATGGCTTCCGGCAACAGGTCCATCGAGGACGCCGCTCCGGGGTGCCAGACCATGCCGATCCCGAGCACGAACAGATTGCCGAGCCAGAAGGTCAGGCCGGAGAGGAAGCAGATCTTGGCGACATCGATCGCGGTCAGGCCGAAGTCCGAATAGATGCGAAAGCGGATCGCGCCGCCGGTGAAGACGGTGGCGCCGATATTGTGACCAATAGTGTAGCTGGTGAAGCTGGACAGCGCTGCGATGCGGTAGGGGATGTGGGTCTTGCCAATGGTTCGCAGCGCGAAGAAGTCGTAAAAGGTTAACGTGCAGAAGGCACCGACCACGCACAGCGCGGCAAGCGCAATGCGGTGCGGGGCGATCTCGGTCAACGCCGTCAGGACCAGGGCGGTATCGACGCCCTTCAAGGTCCGGACCAGATGGGTCACCGCCAAGACGATGATGATGACGCTCGCGGCGATCCCCAGCCGTTTCCAGCCGATCTTTTCCTTGAAGCCACGCCCAAGCGCGGTCACCAGCCGATGCATTCGTCCTCCCGGCGGAGCGGCATTCTAAAGAAGGCCCGTTACATGGTCACATGGGATAACGGGTGACGGTCAAACGCACCGTGCCCCAGCACCCATAAGGCAAAACGGTAGATTTGTGCAGCCCTTGACAAGCCACGCGTCCGCCTTCGTTCGTGATTTCTGTCATACGCAGTACATATGTCTGGGTATTGGAAAATGTGAGTCGCCGCCGGCGGTCCTGTCGGTTCAATTTCGTCGTAGCGTTCCGCTGTTCCGTCCCCGGTTCTTGCCGTTTCGCCGGAACGTCTGTCCATCCAGCCTGTTAGCGCAGGTATCAGCAACCAGAACATGGCGTTTTGCGGGGACGACAAGGTGGGCGGGCGCCATGTTCCCAGAACTAAGGGATACGCGCAATGGGACTCTTCAGTAAAGACATCAAGAGCATGAATGACTTGTTCGTGCACCAATTGCAGGACATCTATTACGCCGAGCAACAACTTGTGAAAGCGCTGCCGAAGATGGCCAAAAAGGCCTCCGATCCGCAGCTCAAACAGGGATTTCTGACCCACCTGGATGAAACCAAAACGCATGTGCAGAGACTGGAGCAGGTATTCCAGATGCATGGCGCCCAAGTGAAGGCGGTCGATTGCCCGGCGATCGACGGCATCATCGAGGAAGCCGACGACGTGGCCGGCGAGGTAGATGACAAGAACGTGCTCGACGCCGCGCTGATCAACGCCGCACAGGCCGCCGAGCATTATGAGATCGCCCGCTACGGCAGTCTGATCGCCTGGGCACGGCAACTCGGCCGCAACGACTGCGCTTCCATCCTGCAGAAGACGCTGGATGAGGAAAAAACCACCGACAAGAAGCTGACCTCGATCGCCGAAGGCAAGGTCAATCTCAGGGCGGCGAGCTAGATCACGATCCGGCCACGTTTGACTGGGCTGCAGCTCATCAGAGTGTGATTTTCGGGCTAACGTCTGGCTCGCCGGGCGAAATCCGGTTCCGGATGGCCCGGATCATGCTCCAGGCATTTCGGAGATTGAGGCAAAAAGCCGCGCCTGAATAATTCCGGTGCGGCTTTTTGTACCGGTCGCTGCCCTCCGCGATCCTTCGATCGGTACCGAAATGTATTCACGAAACGACGGGATATGTCTGGTGTTGGCTCTCCGTTGAGGTGATCCATGCAAGACCTGTCACTCAAGACCCGACAATATGCGGACGTGCCGTCCCGTCCGGCCGAAAAACCCGTGCCTTCGAGGCTCGCCGCCTCGCTGACGCTTGCCGCGATGAGCGTTGGCTACGGGGTGGTGCAGCTCGACGTCACCATCGTCAACACCGCGCTGCATGCGATCGGCGGTGCGCTTGGCGGTGGCGTGTCCGAGCTGCAATGGGTGGTGAGCGCCTACACCATCGCCTTTGCTGCCTTCATCCTGACCGCCGGTGCGCTCGGCGATCGCATCGGCGCCAAACGGGTCTTCATGACAGGCTTTGCGCTGTTCACCGCGGCGTCGCTTGCCTGTGCGCTGGCGCCGAACGCACCGGTGCTGATCGCGGCGCGTTGCATCCAAGGACTGGCGGCCGCGATCCTGGTGCCGAATTCGCTGGCGCTGCTCAACCATGCCTATCCGGATGAGAGGGCGCGCGGCCGCGCCGTCGCGATCTGGGCGGCCGGCGCCAGCGTGGCGCTGACGGCCGGGCCGTTCCTTGGCGGCGCCCTGATTGCGCTCATCGGCTGGCGCGCGATCTTCCTGGTCAACCTGCCGATCGGCCTTGCCGGCCTCTGGCTGACCTTCCGCTATTCCGATGAGACCACGCGCTCGCTTTCGCGCGAGATCGATTTGCCTGGTCAAATCGCGGCGATCACGGCGCTTGGCGCGCTCGCCGGCGCCCTCATCGAGGGCGGCGCGCGCGGCTGGCAGGATCCGTTCGTGCTCACAGGCTTTGCTGCGTCCGCGGTGCTGAGCGCGCTGTTCGTCTGGCGCGAAGCCCATGCGTCGCAACCGATGCTGCCGCTGTCGCTCTTCAGACAGCGAATGTTCGCGGCGACGTCGTTCGTCGGTCTTCTCGTCAACGTTGCCCTTTACGGGCTGATCTTCGTGCTGAGCCTGTATTTCCAGGAGATCAACGGCTTGTCGGCATTTCAGACCGGGCTGGCCTTCGTGCCGATGATGGGCGCGGTGCTGCCCGTCAATCTGATCGCGCCGCGCATCAGCGAGCGCATCGGCGCGCCCGCGACCATCGGCTGCGGTGCACTGCTGTCGGCAGCGGGATGTTTGGCCTTGCTCGGCTTGGGGCCTGACACTGCCTATTGGGCGATCTGTGCGCAATTGATCGCGATGAGCAGCGGACTTGGTCTTTTGGTCCCGCCGCTGACGTCGACGCTGCTCGGCAGCGTCGAGAAGTCGCGCTCGGGAATTGCAGCCGGCGTGCTCAATGCGACCCGGCAGACCGGCAGCGTGCTCGGCGTCGCGCTGTTCGGCTCGCTGGTCGGCCGGTCCGCAGCGTTCATCGCCGGCCTGCACACCTCGCTGCTGATCTCGGCTGGCCTGCTGCTTGCGGCCGCTGCCGCGATCATGCTCGGCGCCATGTGGCGGGATCGGGCGACGACGTGACCTGCATCATCACGCGCGCCCGTTGCGGATTGAGCCGATTTTTGTCGCCGGCTCAAAACTTCGTTCACCATCAGCGGAACGAGTTCCGCTGCGGTTACCCCAAATCCACCAACTGGAGGGCTGGTACGGCGCGATAGGGGAACTGCAATGTACCAAGTCCTGATTTGCCTGACGACGCAGCACGATTGGCGGTTCGTCATCCTTGCCCTGACGACCTGCTGGCTCGCCGGCGCGGTCGCGATCAGCCTGTTTCACAGGGCCCGAGCGTCGCAAGGGCTTCCGCGGGTGGTCTGGATCGGGCTGGATGCGGTGGCCGGCGGCTGCGGGATCTGGGCGACGCATTTCATTGCGATGCTGGCCTACCAGCCCGGCATGGGCGTCGGATACGACATTCCGCTCACCCTGCTGTCACTGGCCCTTGGAGTGTCGATCGCCACGGTGGGCTTGACGATTGCCCTGCTGAACAACCGCGTCTCGACGGCAGCGACTGGCGGCGCGATCGTTGGCCTTGGCATTGCCGCCCTGCACTACGTCGGCATGATGGCCGTCGCACTTCCGGCGCGCCTCGTATGGTCGCCTGGCATCGTGCTCGGTTCGGTACTGATCGGCAGCCTGTTCGCGGCGCTGGCGCTCGTGGTTGCAACGCGCAGCGATGATCGCAACCACGGCATCGGCGCGACCGCACTGCTGACGCTGGCCGTCGTCTCGCTCCACTTCACTGGAATGGGCGCAATGACCGTCATTCCCGATCCCAGCGTCGCCGTTGACCAGATGTCGATTTCGCCGGTCGCGCTTTCCTCCCTGACGGCGATCGTGACCTTCGCGTTTCTCGGGATCACGCTGGTTGCGGCCATGCTCGACCGTCGTGCCAAGGGCGAAATGCGCCAGCAGAAGGTTCTGCTCGACACCGCGCTCGGCAACATGTCGCAGGGCTTGTGCATGTTCGATGCAAATGGCCGCATCCTCCTGGCCAACGACCGTTACGGCGCGATGATGGGCCGGTCCAGCATTCCGCTGCGGGGCCGCCTGCTGCGCGACGTCCTGCAGGACCAGAAGCTGAACGGCGAATGGGACGGCGATCCCGATCAGTTCGTCGCCGATGTGATGGCGGAAGCCGGCGCCGGCCACACCGTGACCAAGGTGGTGACCAGGGGCGACCGCTCGATCCGCGTTGTCGATCAGCCGATGAAAGGCGGTGGCTGGGTCGCGACCTTTGAGGATATCACCGAGTGGCAGCAGGCGCAGGAGCGGATTTCGCATATGGCGCGCCATGATGCGCTGACCAATCTGCCCAACCGGATGCTGTTCCGCGAACAGCTCGAAAAGGGATTGCGGCTCGCCCGGCGCAGCGACCAGCTCGCGGTGCTCTGCCTCGATCTCGATCATTTCAAGATCATCAACGATTCGCTCGGCCATCCCGTCGGAGACGCGCTGCTCAAGGCGGTCGCGCAGCGGCTCGGTGAATGCGTCACCGAGAACGATACCGTGGCCAGGCTCGGCGGCGACGAATTCGCGATCGTGCAGTTCTGCGGGGATTGCGACGTCGGTGGTGGCCGCGCTCGCGAGCCTCATCGTCGAGAAAATCGCGGCTCCTTACGACATCGGCGGCCATCAGCTCGTGATCGGCGTCAGCATCGGCATCTCGCTGGCGCCCGAGGACGGCAAGAATCCGGACGAATTGTTGAAGAAGGCCGATCTCGCGCTCTACCGTGCCAAAGCGGACGGCCGCGCCACCTATCGCTTCTTCGAGACCGGGATGGATGCACGCGCGCAAGCGCGGCGCATGCTCGAGCTCGACCTGCGCAAGGCGCTGCAGCGTGATGAATTCGAGGTTCACTATCAGCCGATCCGCGACGTCGCCCACGACCGGATCGTCGCCTGCGAGGCCTTGCTGCGCTGGAAACATTCGCTGCGCGGGGTGATCCCGCCGGGCAATTTCATCGGGCTTGCGGAAGAAACCGGACTGATCGTTCCGATCGGGGAATTCGTGCTGCGCCAGGCCTGCGCGGATGCGGCTGCCTGGCCGCAGGACGTCGCGGTCGCGGTCAATCTGTCGCCGATCCAGTTCAAGAACCCGAACCTGGTGTCATCTGTGAAGGCGGCGCTTGAGGACACCCGCCTTGCTGCGCATCGCCTCGAGCTCGAGATCACGGAGACGGTGCTGCTGCAGAACAGCGAGGCGACGCTTGCGGTGCTGCACGAACTGCGCGCGCTTGGCATCCGCATCTCGCTGGACGATTTCGGCACCGGCTATTCGTCGCTGAGCTATCTTCGCAGCTTCCCGTTTGACAAGATCAAGATCGATCGCTCGTTCGTCAGCGACCTCGCGACGCGGGAAGATTCTATGGCGATCGTCCGCGCCGTGACCGGGCTCGGCAAGAGTCTCGGCATCGTCACCACGGCGGAGGGTGTTGAGACCGATGCGCAGTTCGAACTGCTGCGTCGCGAGGGATGCACGCAGGCGCAGGGCTATCTGTTCAGCGCGCCGCGTCCCGTCGCCGAGGTGATGAAAATCCTGGCGGAAAGGTCGCCGCAGCGCCTGAGCGCTTAACTCCTGCGCAGCGCAAAATGCGCGCCGCAAAACGCCATCGCACCGCCGAGGCATAGCGCGGCGAGGCCGGCCTCCACGATCGAGATGGTCGAGATTGAACTCGGTGCCGACGCCACCTGGCCGGCGCCGGCGAGAATGAGGACGCCGACGGCGATCAGGAACTGCCGCATCCGCGGCGGGATCTCGCCGGCGACGGCGCTGTGCATCAGGTTTGCGGTGAAGTAGCCGCCACAGAACGCCACCGTCGCGATCAGCCACCAGGCGATCGCCGCGCCCGCCGGCATGGTCTCGTGCGTGTCGGAGCGCCACAGCCCGCCAAGATCAAGGCCGTAGCGCATGCCCAGCATGTGCACGGCGAGCGCCAGCAGCACGCCGGAAAGCATGGCGCCGCCGAGAATCAGGTGGCGTGGAAAAGAGGTCGTCTCGTCCATGGTCTGCTTGTAGGATGAAGCCGGCGCGCGGCGCAAGCGGCGCGGTCAGTCGATTGCTCCGGGTTGTGGAATTTGCCGAAATCATCAGCCAACAATAGCGCCGAGCCAGGCGAGGACACGCCGACGCGCTATGCCTACAAGGCATCATTGATCGGATCGGCGCATCAATTCGAATTGACCGATGCCGGATTGTCGTGGCGCATCGCCGGCCGTTCCGGCGTCTGGCCTTATCGCGATATCTCGGCGGTCCGCCTCTCGTACCGTCCGGTGTCGATGCAGTCGCGCCGTTTCCGCGCCGATATCGAGAACGGCAATGGCGGACGTCTCGCCATCCTCTCGACCACCTGGCAGACCGCAACACTGATGGCGCCGCAGGACCACGGCTACCGTGCCTTCATCGAGGAATTGCACCGGCGGATGAACACGACGGGCAGCAAGGCGGTGCTGACAGGCGGGCTCGGGCGTGCGACCTATGCGGCCGCGCTCGCGGTGTTGGCCGTGCTGGCGGTCGCGATGATCGGGCTTTTGCTGCGCGCGTTGTTCACCGGCGAATTCGTCGCCGTGCTGTTTCTGATCGGCTTCGCCGTCCTGTTCGCCTGGCAGATCGGCGGCTTCGTTACGCGCAACCGGCCGCGCAGCTACAGCTTGGATCATCTGCCGGATAAATTGCTGCCGTAGCTCGCTTCACTCGGTCGCGTCAAAATCTTCTTCCTTCGCAATCAAGATGCCCGACAGCGCCCGGAGTCCGGTTTCGAGCTGCTCCAGCGTCGGCGCGCCCAGCGCCAGGCGGACCGCGTTGGGTGCATGTCCCGGGGCGACCGCGAAGGTCGTCGACGGCGTCAACGCGATGTCGCGACGGGCGGCTGCGGCTACGAAAGTCTGCGAGCGCCAATGCGGCGGCAATGTCAGCCAGAGATGATAGGCCTTGGTATTGGCCTGGATTTCGAACCCGGCGAGCAATTTTGCGGCCATCTGCTGGCGGCGCGCCGCGTCGATCCGCTTCAGCCGCGTGAGCTCGGACACGGTGCCGTCACCCATCAGCCGCTGCCCGGCCGCAAACGCATAGCCTGACGCCGTCCATCCGCCGGAGCGGACGGATGCCATGATGATCTCGCGCAGCCGTAGCGGAGACACGATGAAGCCGAGCGCAAGCCCGGGTGCGACTTTCTTCGAGAGGCTGTCGAGCACGATGCAGCGGTCGGGAGACAGCGCAGCGAGCGGCGGCTCATCGTCGAGAAATCCGTAGACCGTGTCCTCGATGATGGTGAGGTCGAGCTTCTCGACCACGCGCAGCAGATCGGTGCGCCGCGCGGCCGGCATCGTGATGCCCAGCGGGTTTTGAATGGTCGGCTGCAGATAGAGCGCCGAAAGATGCGCCTCGCGGTGCGCTTTCTGCACCGCATCGGGCCGCACGCCATGCTCGTCCATCGCGAGCGGCACCAGCGTCACGCCAAGCCGCGCCGCGATGCCCTTGATGAAGGGATAGGTCAGCGCCTCGACGCCGCAGCGCCCGCCTGGCGGCACCAGCGCGGCGAGCGCGGCCGCGATGCACTGCCTGCCGTTGGCGGTAAAGACGATCTGCTCGGCGCCGGGAGACCAGTTCTTGCGGGCAAGGAACGCCGCCGAGACCTGTCGCACGGCTTGCGTGCCCGTGCTGGTCGACGGCCGCAATGCGGCCTCGAGCGCCTCTGTCCGCTCCAGCCCTTGCAGGCTTTTCGCGATCATCGCCGCCTGTTGCGGCAGCAGCGGATAGTTGAATTCCATGTCGATGCGCGCGCCATGCGCCTCGGGCGACGGCGCGATGCTGCCTCGCGCGTCGCCGGAAATGAAGGTGCCGCGGCCGACTTCGCCGACGACGAGACCGCGCCGCAACAGCTCGGTGTAGACCCGGCTCGCGGTCGACACCGCGATCTTGCGCTCATAGGCGAAACTGCGTTGTGGCGGCAGGCGGTCGCCAGGTTTCAGCGCGCCGCCGGCGATCTCGGCGGCGATGGCGTCGGCAAGCCGCAAATATTCGAACTTCGACATTATTGCACCGAGGACAATGTTTCGCTTGAACCGAGATAATTACCGGATCATCTAGAGGGCATCAATCCTACGATTGTACTGAGGATGCGCAAGCAATCCGAGGTCAATACGGCGCTGCGATAGCATTTGCGCCGACGGCATCGGTTTGCCGCGCGGGAGAAAGCCGGAGAGAAGACGATGTCGACGCTATCCTCGGCCGCAGGCCGGCCTGCGCAGCCGGGCGCATCAGGCGGGCTGCTTCGCCGGATCGAAGCGGGCGCGCACGCGCTGCTCGCCTATCTGGAGCGCGGCGCCGCCATCAAAACACTTCGCGGACTGGATGACCGCGCGCTGCGCGACATCGGCATCTCACGCTGCCAGATCGAGGCCGCCGTTGGCGGCGCGCTCAATCCCGCGATGGGAAAGCTTGGCTCGAAAGCATTTTAGTGCCGCACCACCAGCACCGAGCATTTTGCGTAGCGCACCACATGGCCGGCATTGGAGCCGAGAAAATAGGTGCGCATCGCTGGGCGGTGCGAGGTCATCACGATAAGGTCGGCGTGCATTGCCGCCGCTTCCTCTAGGATCTCGTGATAGATGCCACCCTGTCGCACCACGCTGGAAATGCGCGATGGCTCGATGCCGCTTTCCCGGGCCACGATCGCCAGCGCTTCCTCGGAGGTCTGCCGCTGTTGCGTATCAAAATCGGCCGGCACATATTCGGCCAGCATCACCGGTGTCATCGGCAGCACGTTGAGCAGGCGTACCGTACCCCTCCAGTTTTCCGCGAGCGTTGCCGCTGTCGCGATCGCGGGCTTCGCCAGATCGGTGTCGGCCAAATCGATCGGCACCAGAATGGACTTGAACATCCACGCCTCCTGTCCGCTCAACATTGACACGGCAAGCGGCGATTCCCGCGCCTGCCTCTAGTCGTCCGAAGTCTGCTTCAATAGTTTCGGGCTGACAAACTGTACGAGCTTGCCGCGACGGAACGCCACGTCGGTCCAGTCGTGCGTCGGGAAGTCGAAGATCGCAAGACCGGAGGTTGGCAGGTTGTGATCGAGCGCTTTCTTCGCAGATGCGTCGCCGCTGCCGATGAGGGTGAGGGCAAGCTCATGCATGCCGGGATTGTGGCCGACCAGCATCAACCGCTTGGGGTCGCTGACCGAAGCCATCCGAATCGTGTGCAGCAGGTCGGTCGGATCGGCGCCGTAGAGTTCCGGTAGGAACTCGACGTCTGGCGGCGATACGAGCCCTTTCATCGCTTGCCAGGCGACTTCCCAGGTCTGATGTGCCCGGACGGCGGGCGAGACCAGCACGCGGTCAGGAAATGGCGGATGCCGGCCGATCCAGGCGCCGATCTCCGCGGCATCACGGTGGCCGCGCTCGTCGAGCCGCCGGTCGTGATCCTGGCCCGTGGGCGATTCGGTTTCGGTCTTGGCGTGACGCAACAGCATCAAACGGCGCATGGCGCAATCTCAATTCGGCGTGTTCTGGATTAATCTTACATGCTCATGCCCGCGACAAGGTGACAAGCCGTGTTGCGGTCCGTAAGAAAACGACATGAGCGAGACTTCCACAAGTGCGACCGACCATCGCGATGCTGCGATGCCGTTCCCCTCGCGCCTTTCGGTCGAGCTGGACGTCGATATCTGCGTGGTCGGGGCTGGGCTTGCCGGACTGACCGTGGCGCGGGAAGCGGCGCGGCTTGGCGCCAGCGTTGCGGTGCTCGAAGGCCGACAGGTCGGCTGGAACGCCTCCGGTAACCAGCTCGGCACGGTGATGCCGGGATTCAATCTTCCGCTGTCCGAACTGATCGAACGCGTCGGGTTGGAAGACGCCCGCGAACTCTGGGCGCTGTCGAAGGCCGGTGCCGATTACGTTCGCGCGACCGCGACCGAGGAACTGATCCCGGGCATCGCGTTCAGCGAGGGTGCGCTGCAGGTTTCCACCGTCGATGTCGGCGAGACCCTGATCAGCCGGCTACAGACGCTGGCTGAGGATTTCGAGACCGAGGTCGAGGGCTGGCAGGTCGACCGTGTGCGCAGCACCATCAGGACGAAGCGCTATTTCCATGGCATCTACTATCCCAAAGCGTTCCAGGTTGACGGCCGCAAATATGTGCATGGCTTGGCGGCGCTTGCGCAGCGGGCAGGGGCGCGCATTTTCGAGGACACGCCGGTGGTCAGCATCGACTTCTCCGGCATCCGCAAGCGCATCGTTACGCCTTCGGCGCGCTTGCGCGCGAACCATATCGTGCTCGCCGGCAACGTGCATCTCGGCGCGCCGCTCCAGCGCTTGTCGGACACACTGCTGCCGGTGTGGCGCTATGCGGCGGTTACCGAGCCGCTTGGCGAGCGGCTCGCGGAGGCGCTCACCTTTCACGGCTCGGTCAGCCACAGCGACGGCATCGATCATTTCCGCGTCGTCGATGGCGACCGGCTGATGTGGGCGAGCCCGGAGACGACATGGAATGCGAAGCCGCAGCGTTTCGCGCCAGCCATCCAGCGCCGCATAGCGACCATCTTTCCGCAACTCGGCAAGGTCGCAATCGACGATGTCTTCGGCGGCGCCGTTGGCGTGACGGTGCATGGCATGCCGCAGATCGGCGAGCTGCGCAAAGGCCTCTGGGTCGCAAGTGGCTTTGGCCGGCAGGGCATGAACACCTCGGCAATGGCCGGGCTGTTGATCGCACGCAGCATCCTGTGGGGCGACGAACGCTGGCGGCTGTTCTCGCCGTTCGAACTGGTCTGGGCGGGCGGGACGACCGGCCGCATCGCCGCGCATCTGATCAGCCTTTGGGGGCGGGGCGCCTCCGCCGCCGCCAACGCACTGGCGCGCTATCGGGAGGGCGTGCGCGCCAAGGAGCGCGTCCGCAACGCACGGCTCGCCGAGGCCAATCGCCAGTACGGCACCCTGCCGCGGCCGCCGCGCCGCCGCCCGGCGCCTGGTGGCCAGCGGACTGCGCACCCGCAACCGTCTGTGCCGCAGGAGCCGTATGGCTCAAGCTCGCAGAAAAGTGAGGAGATCAGGGACTGACCGGTGTAACGTCGCAATCGGGTGTGCCGTATCTGACAGCGAACAATCGTCATCCGCCTCCACGGAGACCATCATGATTGACCGCCGTTTCCTGCTTGCTTCCGTTGCCGGCCTGTTCAGCCTCGCCGCTTTCCGCTGGCTGCGTGGTTCACCGGCGCAGGCCGCCGAGAAATTCGAGATCGAGAAGACCGACGCCGAGTGGCGCGCGCAGCTCACGCCGCAGCAATATGAGATCCTGCGCAAGCAGGGCACGGAGCGGCCCTGGTCCAGCCCGCTGTTGAAGGAGCACCGCAAGGGCATCTTCGCCTGCGCAGGCTGCGACCTGCCGCTATTCTCCTCCGACACCAAGTTCGAAAGCGGGACCGGCTGGCCGAGTTTCTATCGGCCGCTCGAAAACGCCGTCGGCACGACGGAAGACCGCACCTTCGGCATGGCGCGTACGGAGGTGCATTGCCGACGCTGCGGCGGCCATCTCGGCCACGTCTTCGACGACGGTCCGAAGCCGACGGGTCTGCGCTACTGCATGGATGGCTTTGCGCTGGTCTTCCATCCGGCGACCGCCTCGGCCACCTGAATCTATCTTCATCACGCCAGATGCAATGAACACAAAAAAGGCCTCCCTTTCGGAGGCCTTTTTTCCTCGATCGTGTGATCGTCTCACGCCGACTTGCGCTCGTCCTCCTGCGCGGGGGCGTCGAGCTTCCTTGCGCTTTGCAGCAGGGCCTCTTCGTGTGCGATCAGCTTCTTCGACTCCTTCAGCGCGTGATAGAGGTCACCGTTGAGGATGTGGTTGTTGATGTTTTCGATGAATGGCCAGCCGCTTGGCATCGCCGTGATGATGTCGCGCACCAGGCTGAAATAGGTCGGATGGTGCGCCATCGGGTCGGGCGAGAGATACATGAGCTGCACCGCGAGATAGACCAGCTTGGCCGGCGTGTCGGCTGTCTCCGGCGTCAGAATGTCCTTCTCGCGCAGGATCGGAATCCTGTCGCCGTCGATCAGGAGGCGAGCCCGCTGATCGGTGTTAGTGACCACGCAGGAGCCGATGATGATCCGCTCGTTCGGCTTCAGCTCGACCTTCAATGCCATTCCCGTTCTCCTCTGCCGCCATTCCCGCGCGATGCGTCGTTGCGACGAAATCGAATCATGTCTGGCGCGCGTCCGCCGTTAAGACCGATGGCGGCCGATCGCGCCGCAATCCTTTCCGATCATGGTTAACAGTTGGTAAACGCCATTCCTGCTGTGTTCGCCCTTCGGTCCGAAGGCGCAGCAAATTCAGTAGTATTCCGGAGCAATTGTGCCGCTGCGTAGCATTTTCGCGCTGTTCGCTGGCCAGAAATCCGACCAGGAAGATTCATTTTTTCTTAGGAGGCTTGGTTCCAAGGTGAGCCGTCGTCCGATCAAAAAAGATTGGAAGCGACTTGTTCCTGTTTCACACCAGAAAGGTATGAAAATGTCCGGCATTGTTCTCTCGGCATCGGTACGCCAGAACCTCCTCTCGCTGCAGTCGACAGCCGATCTGCTCGCCACCACCCAGAGCCGTCTTTCCACCGGCAAGAAGGTTAACTCGGCCCTCGATAACCCCACCAACTTCTTCACCGCCGCCGCGCTCGACAATCGCGCCAGCGACATCAACAACCTGCTCGATGGCATCGGCAACGGCGTGCAGGTGCTGCAGGCGGCCAACACCGGCATCACCTCACTGCAGAAGCTGGTCGACGGCGCCAAGTCGGTCGCGACCCAGGCCCTGCAGTCGACCGTCGGCTATTCCGCCAAGTCGAGCGTGAGCGTCAAGATCAACGGCGCCACGGCCTCGAACCTGCTCGGCACCGGCGCGTCGATCGACGCGGCGTTCACCGGCACCAACCAGGTCAACAACCAGGCGGTCACTTATACCGCTTCGACCGCCAACGGCACCGCGATCGGCGCGTCTCACCAGAACGCCTACACCAGCAACACCTCCACCGGCACGGTTGCGCTGCAGGACAACGCAGGACCGCCAGCGGTGGCAGTCAATAACCTCACCTCGCTCAACTCTGGCGGCGCTAACCACCTTGATTCCGCCGTTCTGGCCTCGCTCTCCGGCCAGACGCTGACCATCAACAACAACACCATCACCTTCAGCGCGACGGCGACGGCGACCACGACGACCGGCAACAACACCACGATCGGCCTCAACACCGGCACCACCTCGACGTTCGGTGACATCCTTACCGCGATCGGGACCGCGGCGGGCGCCGGTGTGACCGCCACTGTTGACGGGACTGGCCACATCCTGATTGCAACCGGCGCGACGAACGATGTCACCATCACCGGTGGCGCTGCGGCGACCGCGCTCGGCATCTCCACCACCAACCGCGGCGGCGGCTCGATCGTTGCGGCAACGGCCACCGCAACGACGCTGATTGGCGTGCCGGCGACTCCGGGCTCCGACGCGTTGAGCTCTGCTCTCACCACGTCGGACTACCTGCAGATCAACGGCAAGACGATCCAGTTCCACGCCGGCACCGGCGTTACCGGTTCGATGGCGGCCAACAACTACTCGATCGGCCTCGCCGACGGGACGATCGGAAGCATCCTGAGTGCGATCAATCAGGCCGCGCCCGGCGTTACCGCCACGGTCGATGGCACTGGCCAGATCAATATCGATACCGGCACCACCAACGACCTCAGCCTGTCGGGCTCGCTTGCCGGTACGTTGAGCAAGCTTGGCCTGACCGGTGTCACGAGCGTGACCCGCGCGCCCATTGCCACGCCTGAGATCACCGGCGCTACTCTGCTTTCCGGTGCTTCGACTGCGACCAGCGATGCGTTGAAGTCGGCCTTCTCCGCGGGTGACACCATCACAGTCAACGGTAAGCTCCTGAGCTTCGTGACCACGGGTGCAGCCGACGATAACCACATCAACATCACCGACAACATCACCACCCTGTTGAGCAAGATCGATACGTTGTCAGGCAACACCGGCACCGGCTCCACGCCGTCGACCGTCACCGGCGGTCACATCGTGCTCCATACCGGCGCTAGCAGCGACCTGACGATCACGAGTTCGAACGCCGATGCGCTCGCAGCGCTCGGCCTCGGCACCGGCGTCAGCCAGGCCCGCGGCACCGGTCCGTCTCCGCTCAACGGCCAGACGCTGTCGATCGCCTCCACCGGCGGCGGCGTCGCAACCAGCATCACCTTCGGCGGTACCGGCCCGGGCCACGTCAACTCGCTGAACGACCTCAACGCGGCGCTGTCGTCGAACAATCTACAGGCCACACTGGCGCAGGACGGCACGCTGACGATCACCACCTCGAACGACGCAGCCTCCGCCACGATCGGCTTGATCAGCGGCACTGCGGCTCTTTCGGGCCAGTTGTTCTTCGGCAAGACCCCGAGCGATCCGGTGGTCGATCCGAACGCCAGCGCCGCTCGTGACGCGCTGGTCACCCAGTACAACAACATCCTGAACCAGATCACGACCACGGCGCAGGATGCTTCCTTCAACGGCGTCAACCTGCTCACCGGCGACACGTTGCGGCTGACCTTCAACGAAACCGGCAAGTCGACGCTGGGGATCTCCGGCGTCAACTTCAACTCCGCGGGCCTTGGCCTTGCGGCGCTGTCGGCCGGCGACTTCAAGGACAACGACTCCGTGCAGAAGGTGGTGAGCGGGCTCAACAACGCCAGCAGCACGCTGCGCGCCCAGGCGTCGGCCTTCGGTTCGAACCTGTCGATCGTGCAGATCCGTCAGGACTTCTCGAAGAACCTGATCAACGTGCTGCAGACCGGCTCCTCCAACCTGACGCTGGCCGACACCAACGAGGAAGCGGCCAACAGCCAGGCGCTGTCGACCCGCCAGTCGATCGCGGTGTCCGCGCTCGCGCTTGCCAACCAGAGCCAGCAGAGCGTGCTGCAGTTGCTGCGCTAAGCGCAGCGTCACCAAAGCAAGAACGACACGAGACGGCGGGGGAAACCCCGCCGTCTTCGTTTTGGTTAAGGCGTGGCGTGGCGGCTTCTGCCGGAAAACGGACACATTTGGTAACCCTTGCTAACCATATTTAAAGGCACCGTCTGTATGAAAGTTGGGCACTTTTTGAGACCCCGCGGTCAAACCGCTCCCACCGAGGTTCGTGAATGTCAAACGCAGCTCAGGCCTACGCACGCACGTCAACTACGACGGCGTCCCCCCGTGAAATCGAAGCGCAGGCGCTGCTAAAGGCTGCACGACAGCTTCAGGAAGTTCAGACGAACTGGAATGGGCCCGACAAGGCGATGCAGAATGCGCTGCTGTTCAATCGCCGCCTGTGGTCGATCTTCATGAGCGCTGCGCAGGCCAATGACAATCCGCAGCCGCTCGAAGTGCGCCAGAACATCACCAATATCGGCGTATTCGTGATGAAGCAGACCGTCGAGATGCAGATCAATCCGGATCCGGCGAAGCTGAAGTCGCTGATCGACATCAACTGCAACCTCGCCGCCGGCCTCGCCGGCCGCGCCTAGGCAGAGTGGGGCGGCTGCAATGGCCGACATGATGGGCATCCTGGCGGCCAACTACAAGGCCGTCGGGCTGAACGTTCCCTCCAAGACGCCCTATGTAGCCGTTGATCCTCAGCTCTACGAGGGCAGTTGGACCGGCAAATACGCCAACAACAAGTCGTTCAAGATCCAAGTCTCGAACGTCACGGGCTTCCGCGCCAAGGTGCACTACGAGAGTGAGGGCACCAGCAAGTACCAGGATGTCCTGATCAAGGATCAGTCGTTCCGGATCGGCGATACCAAGTTTACGCTGACCGCGATCGGTACGGCGCTGATCAAGAATGTCGTCAACGATCCTGCGACCGGGGGAACGTATCTCGACCAGGCCTACGCGAAGCGCCAGGGCTAAAGCTTCGTTTCGAGAACCGAAGCTTTAGATCTTTTGTTTGGCGCGTTTTCTTCACGCGAACCGGTATCCACTTCGCTCGAAAACGCTCTGAAGCGTCAGGCCCTGCGGTCGGTGGCGCCGAGACGCGTCGGCGCTTCCTTGGTCAGGTCGAGCGTGCGGAAATAGGCGCGGCGGCGCAGCACCGCCTCTTCGGGAAACTGCCTCACCACCTGGCTCGTGCGGTTGTCGACGACCTGAAAGACAACGGAAGCGGCGTCGCGATCGATAATGACTTGATTGGAAACGGACGCGTTGACGACGTTGGAATTGATGCTGGCGCGCGCGCCAGCATCCGTCGCAGTCACGCTCCGGCTCGGCGGCAGTTCGGTTGGGACGGCATTCCGTGCCGCTTCGCTAACGGGAGCGGTGATCGGTGCCGCAACCGGTACCCCGACCGGCTTGATGCTGAAATCTGTACTCATCACGCCTCCTAGTGCCTGCGCACTAGCTAATGCTTCGAGTCAAATCCCAACCCTCCATAAACCGCAACTATAGGCCACACCTCTCAATAGGTTGTTAGGGAACGCGCTGAATGCCGCGCTTACATCAGCGCGACAATTTTAGCGAATTACAGCGACCGGCTGACCGCGAGCGGCGTCATGTGGCGCGGACCAGGCGCGGCGCGCCGGCCGGCGGCGGTGTAGGTATTCGGCACGTTGCGGCGCTGGATCTCGCTGTTGACGCCGCGCACGATACCCTCCGACACCGCATGGGCGGTGGCGAGAACAGTCAGATTCACCTGAAGCATCGCGCGGAAGGTATCGTGATGGCGGCGCAGCGTGTTCAAGAGATCGGGCGCCGCTTGTGCTAGCTGCTTCTGCGCAGCCTTCACGCTCTCGACCGCGACCATGTAGCGGCGCGACAATTCCGATTTCTGCGCTTCGAGTAGCATCGCCTCGCGTACCTTGCCGGCGCGTACCAGCTCCGTCTCGCGCTCGGTGATGCCGAGCAGCGCGCTCATCACATCCATCAGCTCTTCCGCGAGCTTGCGGATTTCGGCAGGTGTCGACGCTGCAGACTTCGCGGCTTGCGCCGGCGCCGGCCGCGGTTGAAGACGCTGATTCATCTTGTCCTGATCTCCTTAAGCTTGGCTGGCGCCGCCTGCCTGCTGCAGGATCAGCGTGCGGAACACTTCGTTGGAAATGCCGACGCCGCCGGATTTCGCGAACGATTTCGAATATTCTTCCGTCAGCATCGAGCGCCACACGCCGGTGCCCGGCGTATCGCCAAACGGGCCTTCGCCCTTGATGCCGCTGGTCATCTGCGAAAACATCGAATTGAGAAACAGCGCCTCGAAATCCTGCGCCTTCGCGCGGGCCTTGGCCTGCATTTCCGGTGAGACCTTGGTAAGCGCTTCCGCAAGTTGCGGGTCGTTGCGGCCATTGCCGCGCGGCGCGCGGTAGGGATTGGTGAGGACGTCGGCAAATCCGCTCTGCATCACATCACCTCGATGTCGGCCTGGATCGCGCCGGCCGCCTTGATCGCCTGCAGGATGCTGATGAGATCGCGCGGGCCGATCCCGAGCCCGTTCAGTCCATCGACGAGTTGCTGCAGCGAGACGCCGTCTTTCACCACGGCGAATTTCTTGCCGTCTTCGGTAACCTGTACATTCGAGCGCGGCGTCACCACCGTGCGTCCCCGCGACAGCGGATTGGGCTGGCTCACTTGCGGGCTCTCGGAGATCGACACCGTGAGATTGCCTTGCGCGACCGCCACGGTGGCGACGCGAACGTCGCGGCCCATCACGATGATGCCGGAGCGCTCATCGATCACGATCTTCGCCGCAAGATCCGGATCGACCTGCAACTGCTCGATCTCGGTCAGGAAGGCGACGACGTTGCCCTTGAACTCTGCCGGGATGTTGAGCTGCACGGTTGAGGGATCGATCGGCTCGGCGCTCTTGACCCCGAGGAAATCATTCACCGCCGCCGCAATGCGCTTGGCGGTGGTGAAGTCGGCATTGCGCAGCGCGAGGCGGACATTGGGCAGGCGATTGAGCGTGAACTCGATCTCGCGCTCGATGATCGCGCCGTTGGCGATACGGCCGACGGTCGGGACGCCGCGCACGACCTTGGCGGCTTCGCCTTCGGCCTGGAAGCCGGAGATCGCGAGCGTGCCCTGCGCGACCGCATAGACATTGCCGTCGGCGCCGAGCAGGGGGGTGACGAGCAGGGTGCCGCCACGCAGGTCCTTGGCGTCGCCGAGCGCGGAGACCGTGACGTCCATCCGCGTGCCCTGCGTGCCGAAGGCCGGCAGATTGCCGGTGACCATTACGGCGGCGACGTTGCCGGTGCGGATGGTGGCGCCGCGGATGTTGACGCCCATCCGTTCCAGCATCGCCTGCAGCGATTGCTTGGTGAAGGGGATATTGTTGAGCGTATCGCCGGTGCCATTGAGGCCGACCACGAGGCCGTAGCCGATCAGCTGGTTCTGCCGCACGCCTTCGATATTGGCGAGGTCCTTGATCCGCGACGTCGCGCCCGCGGGCAAAGCGGTCAGCGCGAGCGCGAGCCACGCGGCGCAGGCGGCTGCGAAATAGTGTGCCGAACGGATGCCGGGCATCCCTTTGCTCCCCTCGAGGTCTTCCATCGGACCGGCACGCCACTCCCATAGCGGCGATCCGCCCTTCACTATGCGAGGGCTGTGCCATGGCGGGGTGATCCATCAAATAACTGATATCTTTAGTGAAATTGCGTGATCGCCATTCGCGCTCCGTTTTCCGGCGGAGTCGAAACTGCCGGCCGGCGGCAGATTTTGCCGGGTCGTTTACGGTCCATTAACCATAAGGGGGCGAAAGTTCCGCCCAGCACGCCCGCGGGATCATCGACGATGCGCATCTCAGGACCGAACGGCACCACGCTTGGAACGCCCACGAGCAGCACGCGGCGGAACAGTTCGAGCAGCTTCGCGCTGCCGGAACCCTCGACGGAGGCGGGCGAGGTCCGTTCCGGCGCCGCGCCGAAAGCTGCCGGCAATATCGATGCGCTGCTTGCGCTGCAGGGTGTCGAGGACCCCATGGAACGCCGCAAGCGCTCGGTCGCGCGGGGCCGCGGCGCGCTCGATGTGCTCGACGAGCTCAAGATCGGCCTTCTGGCCGGCAATCTGGAAGCGAGCACCGTGGCGCGGCTGCGCGATGCCGCCGCCAGCCTGAAATCCTCCTCCGGCCATCCCGGCCTCGATGCGGTCCTGTCCGAGATCGAGCTTCGCGTCGAAGTCGAGCTCGCCAAGGCCGGGCAGGCCTAAGGGCGGTTGCCTTGAAAGCAATTCGTTCGGTCCGGTCAGCGCGGATTTAATTCCCCAGGCCGGGCAAAAAGGACTGATCCGGCCCCTTCATGCGCGGGGATGCTGGTGCCGGACGAGCGCACTGACTGGTCCCGGCGGAACGGGGCCAACTTGCCTGTGTAAGGGGGTGGAAATGGCCATTCGTAGCAGTTGCACCGATATTGTCTGTCACATGAGGTAGCTATATAAGGCGCCGCGCGGATGACCCATTTTCGTCCGCCTGACAGGGACATGGACTGCCTTTGGAAAAGCTGAAGAACTACCGGCCTTCTGAAAAAGAGCCTTTCATGAACGAGCGTCAGCGCGACTATTTCCGCGCCAAGCTGCTGGCCTGGAAGGATGAGATCCTCCGCGAATCGAAGCTCACGCTGCAGACCTTGCAGGAAGAGAACGTCAACCACCCCGACCTTGCCGACCGTGCTTCCTCCGAGACCGACCGTGCGATCGAGCTGCGCGCCCGCGACCGCCAGCGCAAGCTGATCTCCAAGATCGATGCCGCACTGCAGCGCATCGAGGACAACACCTACGGCTATTGCGAGGAGACCGGCGAGCCGATCTCCCTCAAGCGGCTCGAGGCTCGTCCGATCGCAACGCTCTCGGTCGAGGCCCAGGAACGTCACGAGAAGCGCGAAAAAGTCTATCGCGACGAATAGGGTTGGGCTCGCGGCGGTGCCATTGAAACCGCCATCCGGCGGAGGTAGTTTCGCGCCGCCATGATGACATCCATTCTCAACTTCGCGTCGGTCTTCTTGCTGGGTCGCTGACCCCAGCCGCCGCTGCCTGCGGCATCCCAGTGGACCGATTGAGCCGGACCGCCGCTGCATGGCGCAGCGCAACAATGTCTGGCGCCAGCTTGAGAGATCATCATCATGACTAACCACGAACGCGCGCGTTCGCTCACCGACGCGCAAATTGCCCAATTCATCGAACACGGCTTTGTCAGGATCGACGACGCTTTTCCGCGCGAGCTTGCCGCGGAAGCGCGCGCCATCCTGTGGCGTGACTTGCCATGCAGCGAGCACGCGCCCGCAACATGGACGCGCCCGGTGGTGCGACTGGGCTTCTATGGCCAGCCACCGTTCCGGCAGGCGATCAACACGCCGGTCCTGCATAGGGCGATCGACCAGATCGTCGGGAGAGGCCGTTGGTGGCCGCGACAGGACATCGGCACCTTTCCAGTACGCTTTCCGCATCCGGACGATCCCGGCGACGCCGGATGGCACGTCGACCTCAGCTTTCCCGGCGAGGATTGCGATCCGAATGAGCGGCAGGATTTCTCGGCCTGGCGCGTCAATGTCACCTCGCGCGGGCGTGCATTGCTGATGCTGTTCCTGTTCTCCGATGTCGGCGAACAGGATGCGCCGACACGCATCAGGGTCGGCTCGCACCAGCCGATGGCTCGCTATCTCGCACCCGCAGGCGAGGCCGGCCGTGCCCGCATGGTGCTGAACGAGATCGGCGCCGACTGTCCGATTGCGCTTGCGACCGGCGCGGCCGGCACGGTCTATCTCTGCCATCCCTTCCTGGTTCACGCCGCTCAACGGCACCAGGGCAGCGCGCCTCGTTTCATGGCACAGCCCGCGCTGCCATTAAGGGAGCCCTATCGGCTCGCGCGTCCTGACGGGGCCTATTCGCCGGTCGAGATCGCGATCCGGCAGGCGCTCGGAATGGCGAAATAGCGTAAAGCTGCGAAGCGACATTCAGGTGAGTTCGGCGCCGAGTGTCGCTTCGCGCCCGGCTGCGTGGCCGCGTGCGCCATAGGTCTTCGACCAGGCCAGCAGTTCGCGGAACGCCGGCAGCAGGCCGTAAGCGGCGTCGGTCAATTCGTATTCCACCCGCAGCGGCTTTTCGGCAAGCACGGTGCGAAGAACCAGGCCGTCGCGTTCGAGTTCGCGCAGTTGCGCGGTCAGCATGTGCTGGGTGATGCCATCAAGCGAGCGGCGCAGGGCACCGAAGCGGATCGCCCTGTTCATCAGCGAAAAAAGAATCTCGAGTTTCCATTTGCCGCCGAGCGCGTGAATGGCATGCTTGAAATCGTCGAGCAGTGCGGGGTCCGGTTTACAACCTGCGCATTCGGCGGAATCGCAAGGCGACGTGGTATTGTTTTCCATACCGGTCTCGAATTTCATCCTACTTGTCCCGCTGCAGATAGTGGCCCAGATGCGGATGTTGCAGGCCGGCGCAACGAATTTCCGCGCCGAGGCCGAGGATTCAGGAAAGGCTTTGTCGGATGAGCACCGTTTTGGTTACGGGTGGATCGGGTTTCATCGGGGTTCACACCATCCTGCAGTTGCTGGTCGCGGGGCATCAGGTGCGCACCACGGTACGCCGGCCGGAGCGCAGCAAGGATGTGCTGGCGATGCTGCACCAGGGCAATGCGCCATCGCCCGAGAGCGTATCGTTCTTCACTGCCGATCTCACGCAGGATGCCGGCTGGCGCGAGGCGGTGGCCGGCTGCGATTACGTGCTGCATGTCGCCTCTCCGCTCAGCAGCAGTGTGCCCAGGGACGAGAACGAGATGATCATTCCCGCACGCGATGGAACGCTGCGGGTGCTGCGCGCTGCGCGCGATGCTGGCGTCAAGCGTGTCGTGGTCACGTCGTCGATGGGGGCGATCGGCTACGGCCACCCGCCGCAGGCACACCCGTTCGACGAGACGAGCTGGACCAATCTCGATGGCGATGACGTGTTCGCCTATGTCAAATCGAAGACGCTGGCCGAGCGCGCGGCCTGGGATTTCATTGCGAAGGAGGGCGGCGGGCTGGAGCTGTCCGTCATCAATCCCGTCGCCGTGTTCGGTCCGGTCCTGGGACCGGATTTCTCCGGCTCGATCGACATCATCAGGATGCTGCTCAATGGCGCGATGCCGGCGGTGCCGCGAATCCATTTCGCCGTGGTCGACGTGCGCGACGTGGCGGAGCTGCATCTGCGCGCGATGACCTCGCCGGCGGCGCGCGGCGAACGCTTCATCGCGGTTGCCGGAGATCCGATGTCGATGCTCGATATCGCAAACCTCCTGCGGCGCGACCTCGGTTCCGCCGCCCGGCGGGTGCCGCGCTTCCAGGCGCCGGACTGGGTGGTGCGGTTGGCCGCAATGGGCGTTCCGGTGCTGCGCTATGCCGTGCCGATGCTCGGCAAGGTCCGCCGCTCCACCAGCGCGAAGGCCCGCGAAAAGCTCGATTGGACGCCCCGCCGCGATGACGAGACGATCCTTGCGACCGCCGAAAGCCTGATCAGGCTTGGCCTTGTCAAGGCGTGAGCGCGTATGTGACGCGCTTGTCAAGCGCGCGCCGTGGTGCTGAATTGCCATCTCGACAACGCAATCCGGGAGGTGGCCATGGACAGGACCGCAGCGGCCGCAAAGGCCATCGCCACCGCTCGCCGTAACCGCGCGCCGCTGGCGGCGCTGCCGGTGGATCTGGTGCCGGCCGATGAGGAGGAGGGCTATCAGGTCCAGCGTGCGGTGCATGACCTGTTGCTGCCGAAGGTCGGCGCGCTCGTCGGCTACAAGATCGGCTGCACCAGTGCCGTGATGCAGGACTATCTCGGCATCGACCATCCTTGCGGCGGCGGCGTGTTCGAGAAGGGCGTGCATGAGAGCGGCGCCGAGCTCAAGATGGCCGACTATGTCCGCGTCGGCGTCGAATGCGAGATCGCGGTGAAGCTGGCGCGCGATCTGGCGCCGGGCGAGGCGCCGTTCACCGCCGAATGGGTGGCGGAGGCGGTCGCGGAGTATCGTCCCGCGATCGAGATCGTCGACGACCGCTATGCGAAATGGGAGGCGATGGGCGCGCCGACGCTGATCGCAGACGACTTCTTCGCCGCCGGTTGCGTGCTGGGCACAGCAGTGCCGCGCATCACCGCGCCCGATCTGCACGACGTCAAGGGCCGCGCCCTCATTAATGGCGAGGAGGTGGCGAGCGGCACCGGCGCCGACGTGCTCGGTCATCCCCATAACGCACTCGCCTGGCTTGCCAACCATCTTGCCGCCGAAGGCAAGGGCTTGCATGCGGGACAGGTGGTGCTGACGGGCAGCCTGGTGAGGACGATATGGCTCAATGCCGGCGACAGCGTCGTGATGGAGCTCGCCGGACTGGGCAAGGTGAAGGCCACGTTCGCGTGATGGGTAGGGTGGGTTCGAGCGCGCTGCTCTCTCGCTGTCGTCGCAGCGAAAAGCGGGGACCCATAACCAGAGGGAGTTGCTGTGGCGCAAGCAAGCGGTTGCAGCGGAGCATATCACGCGCCTGTGGTTATGGGTCCCAGGTCCCGGCTACGCCAAGAGGCTTCGCCGCGGCGCGCAAGCCCGGGACGACGTGGGGAAAGGTCCGATTCAAATTTCAAATAGCGTGAGGATGTGAGTTCGCGTTCTCGCGGCATGGATTGCCCGAGCTTTGCGCTCGTCTCACCCTCCTCGATATCAGAGGGCGCAGGGAAAGCCGGGTGCTGGTTGCACCCGTGGGTCCCGTGCGACAAAAAGCACGGGGGTAGGACCACAGGTTCAACCGAAGCATTCCGGCTTTCCCTGCGCAGTGGTTTACGACTTACTTCGTGCTCTTCCCGGTGACCGGGCTTTCTTGCCACCGTCGCCCGCAGACTATCTCTACGAACTTAGCGCCAGCGTCGGGGCGCCAGAACCACACGACTTCGCCGTCCGCTGATGTCACGCTCGTCTGTCGCAACACCCGCGTCCACCGCATCTCACCGCAACGTTCGTGACGATCGCGACCCGCCCCTCATCCGCCGTGAGACACACGGAGTTAAATCACTGATTTGCCCGACGGCGAAAGCGGAATGTTTTCCGCGTGAGGACTGGACGAAGCAAATCACTTTGATTGAATTAAAGAAAATCGCGCGAATGATACGACGCCGTCATGCCCGGGCTTGCCCGTCTTCGCTATCGCTTCGCCGGACTGACATTAGAGTGCCCGGCGAAGCCTCGGCGTAGCCGGGTCCCGGGCATCCACGTTCTTCGCGCCCGAGACAACGTGGATGGCCGGGTCAAGCCCGGCCATGACGGAGGAGAGGATTGCGCAATGACGGGGACTGTCATTCCGGAGCGTCCGAAGGACGAGCCCGGAATCCATTTCGCCGCTTGCGCTAGCTGCCCAATGGATTCCGGGCCTCGTGCTTCGCACGCATGCCAGAATGACGGCCCCTCACGCCGACACGTCGACGAGCTGACCCTTCTTGTCCGCGTTCTTATGAAACTGCTGCTCGATGAGATCCTTGATCTTCTGCTCGACGGCCTGGCGCTGTTGCGGCGTCATGCTTTTCAGGTCGTCCTCCGTCAGCCCCATGCTCTTCAGGATGTTCGCGCGCATCCGGTCGATCGGGTTCATGTGGGCGTATTTGAGGAACTCCTGCTCGATATCGTTGCCGAGGGAGGTTTCTCGCGCGGGTTGGGTGGAGGCTTGATCGTCGGCGCTTGAGACCTCCTTTGCGGCAGTGTTCTTCGTGTTCGCGGTCACAAAGCTATAGGAGGAGATCGTTGGCGGTATCTGCACGTCGCACCTCATTGGTGACTGCAGAAGCGGCACGCAAAGCCTGTGCCATTATGTGCGCGAGCTATTTCAAGGGGATAGGCGCGATCGTCAGGACATTTCGGCGGCGGATGGGCAAGATCTGCCCGGCGAAGTTTTCCCGCTCTTGTGAATGAGCCACATTATTCGATGTCACCTCGGTGATAGTTGCAAGTCGCGGACTATCACGGTCAGGAAAGGCGGCGCGATCCATGATTGGCGCCGGCGCTGCGGCTCACCATCTCGACTGAGTGTGATTCCGCGTCGTCCAGGAGACCAGAATGAGATACGCACTGATCGGCACCGCTGGCGTCATCGCGGCGGCTTTCGCAAACCCGGCATCGGCACAGGCGGTGATCGAAGATCCCGGCTACTGCGCGCAGTTCTATCCCGATGCCAATTGCCAGAATATCGGGCCGGGCAATCCCTATACCGACGGCAACTGGCGCAACGATTGGCCGCCTGCGCGACACGCGTTCATTGAACGGCATGCGCGCCACCAGCGTCATCTCAGCCATCACGAGATGAATGGCAGGGCAGGCTAGCACTACTTTGGCAGATTGTTGGTTTTGCCGTGCTTTGTAGGATTCCCGAATCAATTTTTCAATGATTCATGGGTGGTCGGCTCTTGGAGGGCTGACCATGGCGGGATGGGAAGACGAGCTCGAACGCTGGCTGATGCCGTTCTTGGACCGGCTGGGTCATAAGACTCGGCAGCGGATGTGTCCTCTGTATGTTGCGGGACTGATCGGTCCTGGCGATCGCAAGAGCGTTCAGCCGATGGCGGAGCGCCTTGCCACGGGCAACTACGACCAGCTGCACCATTTTATTGCGGACGGTGTCTGGGACGCGACGCCGCTGGAGACAGAGCTGCTCAACCAGGCGGACCGACTTGTCGGCGGCAGGGATGCGGTGCTGGTTATTGATGACACCTCACTGCCGAAGAAGGGTGAGCGCTCGGTTGGTGTTGCGGCTCAATACGCGTCGGCTCTCGGCAAAACGGCAAATTGCCAAACGCTGGTGTCTTTGACGCTTGCGCGCGGCGAAGTGCCAGTGATGGTCGCGTTACGTCTCTTTCTGCCTGACAGTTGGACAAGTGACGTGTCTCGTTTGAAGCGCGCTCGCGTGCCAGTCGAACACCGAACGCCACGGTCCAAGCCGGAGATTGCTTTGGCCGAGATTGACCGCGCGATGGCAGCCAACGTGCGCTTTGGATGTGTGCTGGCGGATGCAGGATATGGACTTAGCGCACAGTTTCGACAAGGGCTAACAGAGCGCGGGCTGGCCTGGGCTGTCGGTATCCCTCGGCACCTGAAAGTGTATCCGGTCGATGTGAAGCTCATTTGGCCGATTACCAAAGTCCGCGGGAAACCACGAAAGCACCACGTGCCCGATATCTTATCGATTGCGGCAGAACAAATGCTGGCCAGCGCCAAATGGAAAGCCGTGAGTTGGCGCAGCGGGACGAAAGGTCGGCTGAAAGCTCGATTTGCTGCTCTCCGTGTCCGCACCGCCGACGGCCCTCCTCAGCGGATTTGGGATAAGGGGCAGCAGCATCTCCCGGGCGACGAAGCTTGGCTCATTGGCGAGCAACGTGCCTCAGGGGAGAAGAAATACTATCTTGCCAATCTCCCTGCGGCGACGGATCTGCGCACACTAGCCGCCACCATCAAGGCAAGATGGATTTGTGAGCAGGCGCATCAGCAGTTGAAGGAGGAGCTTGGACTTGATCACTTCGAGGGGCGATCATGGCAGGGTCTTCATCGCCACGCCCTGATGACAATGATTGCCTACGCCTTCCTGCAACATCGTCGCCTCGCACACGCGGGGCGGAAAAAAAAGAATCAACGGACCTCCGCCTCAGCCAACCATGCCCGCCGTACGTCACGCCATCGTCGATCTCATCCTTCGCCGTCTCAACGGTGTCCATACTGCCGAAAACAAATCCCTGAAAAATACCGGCGGAAACCGATTCTGCCAAAGTAGTGCTAGGACGTGGACTCATTAACGCGAAGCCATAGCCTGATCGAGGCGAGCTGAACGAAAGCAAGATAGTTCGCTGCCAGCTTGTCATAGCGAGTTGCCACGCGACGGCACTGTTTGATCCTGTTGAAGAACCGCTCGACCTGGTTGCGAGCGCGATAGAGATACGGGCTGAAGCAGATCGGATCACTGCGATTGCTCTTTGGCGGGATGTTGGCCCACGCGCCCTTCTTCATCGCAAGTTCTCTGATCCAGTCGGCGTCATAGCCACGGTCGGCGAGTAACATTGCCCCGGATTTCAGACGAGACAGCAGTTTTCCGGCTAGTCGAACGTCGTGCGCCTCACCGGGGCTCAGCGCTAGCCGTACCGGCAGACCATTGCTATCGACCACCGCATGAATTTTGCTCGTCAAGCCGCCGCGTGACCTTCCCATCGATTGGCGCTGGTTTCTCGTAACGCAGGCTCCATGCTGGTGCACGCGGACAATAGATGTGTCGATCATCTGGACAGCGGCATCATGAGCAGTGGCAAGTGCGTCTATGATGCGGCCCCAGACACCAGCCCGCCGCCAACGGACGAAACGGTTATAGCAGGTCGCGTAAGGGCCAAAATGATCCGGCAGATCGCGCCAAGGTGCCCCGGATCGCAGGACCCAGAAGATGCCGTTTAAAACACGTCGGTCGTTTACCCGAGGAACGCCACGAGGCTTGTTTGGCAGCATCGGCTTGATGGCAAACCATTCATAGTCGGTGAGTTCGTAGCGCATGATTCGTCCCCCCAGTTTGGGAGTTTGAATCATGGGGAGCGGTCCAAGCGCAACGCTTCTGGCCTGGCTCGGCGCTCTCTGGGCAAAGCTTCAGCTAACCGACAGCCCTCGTTGAGTCCGTCGAAAATGACCCAATGTATGGTCCGGCCGTGCGTAGCAAGAAGATTTCGACGATCCGGTAGATGCGGTCTTGCATCAATGTATCCGGCCTCTGCTTGGAGCGCAGTGCTCCGGGCCATCATGGATATCAGCGCGCATGTGATCTGGTTAGCGGACAGGCCTCGACCGGGCCATTTGGGTCACCAGTGTTCGCATGCGCCGGGAAGACCGATTCTCCATCGTCGTCTCATCCTCTCGCAGACCTCGGCGGGTAAGGGTGTTGTTACGTCATCGATAGCTCCTCACTTCGCGCTGTTCCTTTGTTCGTGCCTGGCGGTCGTTCCTTCGTCCCGGCCTGCGCGCGCAGGCGCGCCGCGCGCAAGGGGCCGTCAAGGCCGGCCGTCGTGCTGTCCTGACGTCTTGCTATCCTGCCGCCAGGCTGCGCCTTGATGGCCCCGCGCACGGCGCGAGGATCAAGCAGGTCGGGACGCCGTCTCCTCCGTCTTGACGCACGCGAAGGCGCGTCCCTTGTTGAGGACCGCCCAGGCGATCCGGGCGAGCTTGTTGGCGAGCGCAATCGCCAGCACGTTGTGGTGCAATCGTTTCTTGGCGGCTTCGATCCAGGAGTTGAGGCCATAGCGCTCCCAACACCTTACCTTGACCAGCACAACCCACGCGGCTTGCACGAACAGCGCGCGCAGGTAGCGATTGCCGCGCCTTGATATATTGCCGAGGATCGTGCGGTCGCCGGTCGATATCTGCTTCGGCACCAATCCAAGCCAGGCGCCGAAGTCGCGGCCTTTCGAGAATACGTCTCCAGTGCCGATCGCGGCGACCATTGCGCTCGAGATGATCGGGCCAATGCCAGGCACCGTCATCAGTCGCTGGCAGGCCTTATCTTGACGGGCCAGTGTTTCGATCTCGCTAGATAGACCCTCGATACGCTCATCCAGCCGGCGCCAGTCTTCGGCCAGACCCTCGATGATGCGCAACATGCGAGGCGAGAGAACATCGGTGCGAGTTGCCAAGATACCCGGCAACTCGAACCGCAGGGAATGCAGGCCTTGCCGCACGGCGATGCCCCGCTCCAGCAGGAACGCACGGATCTGATTGATGGCGCCGGTACGCTGACCGACCAATCGATCGCGGACGCGGTGCAGTGCCTGAAGGTCGAGTTGATCGGCGGTCTTGGTCGCGACGAACTTCATGGTCGGGCGTTGGACAGCCTCGGCGATCGCTTCCGCATCTCGGAAGTCATTCTTCTGCCCCTTCGAATACGGCCGCACGTATTTCGCCGGCATCAGGTGGGCGTCGTGGCCAAGCATTTGGAGCTTGCGGCTGAGATGATGCGCGCCGACGCAGGCTTCCATCCCGATCAGGCACGGCGGCAGGTTGGCAAGTCGCGCCTCGACCTGGCCACGCGACCATTTTTGCCGGAGTACGATCGCACCACGCCGATCGTGCCCTATGACGTGAAACGAGTTCTTGCCGATATCAATGCCGACCACGGCGATTGTGCTGCTAGATTTCTGAGACATGGCGTGCTCCTTTTCGGTGCCCCGAACCAGCTTCGATCACTGGCGGGGCTGGAGTACGGCCGGACCATCCCATTAGCGGACGTTAGTCGGACCGTGCGGCCGACTCGTCAATTTTCATAGTCGGCTGCCTGCCTTGACCTGCTGGCCGACTAGGTCACGCACGATTCAAATTTTGTTTTTTGACCTTGAGGCAGGCAAATCTCCGCCCACTTGGTCGTTGTCACGGTGCGCGGCGATGAACATGGCGACGGCCGACCGGCAATAGGATTCGATTTCGTTGTCGTCCTCTGCTTTCGCCTGATCGAAGCGTGCGATCATCAGGAGATCGGATCCTTTGAAAAGCGCGGCGAACAAGCGGGCGGACCGGAGAGGATCGGGCACGTTCAGAACCGCCTTCGCGTGCAACTGACGCAACAAGGCCTCGATTTCGGCGATGACATGGGCGGGGCCGGCTTCGAAATGGAGCTTGCTTAACGCGTTTTGACTCGTCTTGTCGGCCATGACCATGGCTTCGAGGCTGCGGACGTCTGATCTCAACAGCGTGCGAAGCAGTGATGATCCCACCGCCACGAGCTGATCTTCGACCGAACCGTCGACGCCTTCAAGAAGGGCCTGTAGTGCAAACAACTGATGGCAGCCGGCCGCCATGGCCGCGCCGAACAGCGCCTCCTTGTTCTCAAAGTGCCTGTAGATGCTGAGCTTGGATATCTTCGCTCGCTGGGCGACCTTGTCCAATGTCGTCGCTTGAAAACCCAACTCCACAAAGAGCTCGCGCGCGGCGTCGATGATGGTTTGGCCAAGCGCCTCGTTGGCGGGCCGGCCGCGCCGGCCCTGGCTGTTTTCGGTCACGGCAATTCCAGTACTTGACAGTATCCTAATTCTTGAATTACGATACCATGAAGTATCTGAAATGTGCAAGCCAGGGGGTAGGGTGACTCCTTCGATGCAACGACGAGCCATGCTGAAGTTGGCTGCGCTTTCCGCCATCGGCCTCGCCGGCGCTCAGGCCACCGCCAAGCCCAACTCGTCTCCCTCCATCCACAGCACGGAGCCCATCACCATGGATGACGTCATCATCATCGGCGGCAGCTTTGCCGGTCTCGCCGGCGCCCTGCAGCTCGGCCGCGCCCGCCGCAAGGTCACCGTTCTCGATACCGGCCTGCCGCGCAACCGCTTCGCCGGCCACTCGCATGGCCTGCTCGGCCACGATCACAAGCCGCCGCTGGATATCCTGGCCGAGGCCCGGCAGCAGCTGGCGCGTTATCCCGCGATCAAGCTGGTCAGTGCCCGGGCCGAAAGTGTCTCCGGCGCCATCGACGATTTCAACGTCCTCACTTCAGATGGCGAAAGCTTTCGGGCGCGCCGCCTGATCCTGAGCTATGGCGTCGCCGACCAGATGCCTGATATTCCGGGCTTTGCCGAAGGCTGGGGTACCTCCATCGTGCCCTGCCCCTATTGCGACGGCTTTGAAGTCGCCGGCCAGCATTGGGGCCTCGTCTGGTCCGGCCCGCAGTCGCACAATCAGGTCAAGCTGTTTCACGATTGGACCGACAGGTTGACGCTCTTCGCCAATGGTTATGACATTCCGCCCGATACCCGGGCCGATCTGGCGCGCCGCAACACACCTGTCCTCGATGGCCGGATCACCGGGATCGCCCATCACGGGGGCCATAACGCCACCGTCAAGCTCGATACCGGCTCCGATGTCGCGGTCGACATTCTGTTCGCGCATCCGCGCAACAAGCCGTCCGCAAGCCTGCATGAAGCACTGGGCCTCGCCACAGTCGATACGCCCCTCGGCATCATCCTCAAGGTCGACGAGCGCCGCCAAACCAGCATGCCCGGCATCTACGCCGCCGGCGACCTCGCCAACCCCCTTACGCCGCCATCGGTCACCCTGGCATCATCGCACGGCGCGATGGCGGGAATCTTCGCCCAGCAGTCGATGGTGGTTTGAGAGCACAGATACAGGATGAGCATGGCCGTCGAACGAGACAGCGCGGATGTGCGCTTCCCTCCGCCCTTCGTCTATCTGGGAGCGCTGCTGTTGGGGCTGGCGGCGGAGCGTTTCGTCACCCTGCGCTCTTTCGGCATCGACTGGCGGTTGCTGGTCGCGGCAGGCGCGCTGCTGTTCGTTGCCGGCGCGGTGATGATGCTTACGGCGGCGGGGCTGTTCCGGCGACTGGGCACCAACGTTCCGCCGTCGCAGCCAACGACCCTCATCGCAACGACCGGTCCTTATCGGTGGACCCGCAATCCCATGTATCTCGGCATGGCGCTTATTTATGCCGGCCTTGCGATCGGCTTCGACGGGCCGATCGCCTTCGCCTTGCTCCCGTTGGTGTTGATCGCGGTTCAGACGCAGGTGATCAGCCGCGAGGAGCGCTATCTCGAAGCGAAGTTCGGCGACGACTCCGCCGCTACAAGGCCGAGGTTCGCCGCTGGCTCTGACTACTCCGCCGCTGCCGCCTGCGGGGCCGCCCGTCGGCCAGCTTTCCCAACGGATCGCCGTCGTTACCCGGAGCAGCTTTCAGTATCTGGAAAGTATCCATCCGTCTTGCAGAGCCGTCGGCTATCCAACAACAGGTGGCATCAATGGTCTACAGTCTAACTGTCAAAAAAGAGATCCGCAGGAGCTTCGATCATGTCAACAACCAGCGTTGGGATGATGCTGCAAAGGGCCTAACACCAAACGCGTATCACTGGGTTGCCGGAAATCATGCGTTGGGGGGTGAGCGACATGGAAAGCAATCGGTGAAGCAGTGGTTCGAGCGCATGGGCCGTGTTTTCCCGAAGCTTCACATAGATATTGAGCAGGTCGAGGTGACGGGTTGGCCATGGAATACCACAGTGTTCGTCAAGTGGCGGGCCAACGCGAGGCTACTTGACGGCCAAAGCTCGTATGTGAACAGGGGCGTCCACGTCTTCAAGTTGCGATGGGGCAAGGTTTATTCGATTGAGGAATACTTCGACTCGCAGGCTGCAGAACGAAGCCTCGCTATCCAAGCTCGTGCTGGTTTGGATGAAGCTGCGGCTGGCCCAATCGTGAGCTAACGCGGATCACTCGTGTGATGCCGCCATCAGCGCACGGCGCCTTATCACTAGTGGAGGCGGGCTCGCTGGAGACGATGGGCTTTGGCATCGGATAGCTTCGTTAAGAACGAACCAGAACAAGGATATGTCATGGCACAGCACAATGCCGATCGAGCCGCCGGCTGGAATGACCAAAGCGGGGAGCGCTGGGTCGCCCACCAGGCCCGGCTCGACGCCATAGCGGCCGTGTTCGGTCAGGCCGCGATCGAAGCCGCCGCGCCCGCGACGGGCGAGCGCGTGCTGGACGTCGGCTGCGGCGCGGGCGCGTCGAGTCTGGCTCTGGCCGCCCGCGTCGGCGCGGGGGGCCAAGTGCTGGGCGTGGACATATCCGAACCGCTGATCGCCCGAGCGCGCGCGCTCGCGCCACAGGATACGCCAACCCTGTTCCGCGTCGCCGACGCCAGCAGCGCCGAGCTGCCCGAGGGGGCGTTCGACATCCTGTTCTCGCGTTTCGGGGTGATGTTCTTCGACGATCCGAGAGGCGCGTTCGCCCATATGCGCCGCGCGCTCAAGCCGGGCGGGCGGGTCGCTTTCGTCTGCTGGCGTGGCGCGGCCGAGAACGATTGGATGCGCCTGCCGATGGGCGCGATTAAGGGCATCGTCCCGGCGACCGCGCCGCCCGATCCCGAAACGCCCGGCCCGTTCTCGTTCGGCGACCGGGGGCGGGTGGCGCGCATCCTGACGGGGGCCGGCTTCAACGATATCGCTATCGCGCCCTTCGATGCTTCCGTCCCGTTTGGCGAGGGCGCGACGCGGGACGCGGCGATCGACGACGCGGTGCAGATGACGTTCGAGGTCGGCCCGCTGTCGCGCGCGCTTGTTGATCAGCCCGACGACATCCGCGCCCGCGCCTCGGCCGCGGTTCGTGCCGCCTTCGCGGACTGCCCCGGCGAGCGGTCGGTGATGATCGACGGCGCGACGTGGATCGTCACGGCGCGCAATCCCGCGCAAGCTGATAGCGATTAGCAGGGGGAGACGCCCCTCGCTGGCCTTGATGGCCGCTGCGCTGGCCGGGTGCAAGGATACCGTGGCGCAAAAAGCCGAACCGCCGGGGCCGGTTGTGGTTGCGACCGCGCATTTTGACGCCGAGACCCCGGAGCGCAGCACAGCTGCTTAATGAGTACACAGCCTAGAGCGCCAAGCGGTAGGTGGATTAACGTCCCGAGCTTCGCTTCAGCGCGCGACGGCGCAAGCGCAATCGTCGCGAGCAGGGCGGTGGATTACGCCTTACAGCTTCGCGCGTTGACGCCGCCGAGAGTGGGGGCGGCTAACCGACCCTACGAAACTATGCCGATCATCCAACCGCAAACGGCTTGGCGGGGCGGTGCCGGTCGGCTTGGCTTTGCGGCAGCCGTGTCACGCCGGCTGCGCGCTTGATGCCACGCTCTGACGGCGGCTCCGGACGGGGAAACAGGTTGGCCTCGAAACGCACGCCCGGCGCTTGCTCCGCGGTGCCTGAGCACACCGCGGTCTGGCCCTTGAACACCCCGGTCAGCTTAGCCTCGACCTCGTCGACACCGAACACGGTGGTCGGGCCTTCGGCGTAGCGCTTGGTCGTCAGCGTTGCGGTGAACCGGTCTTCGTCGAGCTCGTAAGTGCCGCTATAGGTGAACATGCAGTCGCCGCCCGAGATCCTGCCATTTGCAAGATAGATGATCCCGGTGCCTTCGCCGTGCGGCGTCCGAAACCAAACGGCATATTCGCCATCCCTGATCATCGAACACACCCATAACGAGAAAATTTGCGTCGTGCACTACCTAGAGCGCGACGCCGCCAACTTCCAGCGAGTGAGGGCGCGAGGGTTAATGGGGCGTGAAAGGCCACGCGTAAAATCGCCATCATGCCTGACCCGCACGTGTATCAGATCGCCAACCTGATCCTCATCGATGGACCGGCACGCCTCACGCTCTAAGCCTCGTTCTTGGGCGTATATTTGCCCATGACGCATTTGTAGCTCTTCAGCTTCCACTCGTGATACGGCCCCTTGGAGAGCCAGTCGGCGATGCCGATTTGCGCGTTCACACTGCAGGCTGCCATGGTGATGCCGGATTGCTCACTGTTGGTGACGACTTTTTCAAGACAAAGCGGGCCGTTGCAGAGAATAGCGACAAGCGTGACAAGCATTTTGACCATCGGCTGATTGGGGAATACCCGGTTGGACTGGTTTATGCAGGCTTCGTGCCAGTGGTTGGACTTGCGTGATCACATCTCTTCGAAATGTGATCTGCACTCGCCTGCATCTGACCTGCTGTACGTAGTTTCCCGGGGTATGCTTCCGATGCAGAGGTGCCCGGCGTTCCGCTACTTGCAGGTGGGATTGGCCGCATCCGCGATCGAGAAAAACGTGATGCTGGTCGGGGCCAGCTCGGTACGCGATTTCGCGAGCGGCTCGCCTTCCAGCACAGGCAATTCATCATCCGCAGCGAGCTTCAATTCGCGGCCATTCAGGCGCACGCGCGTGCCAGTGAGACTGGCTGCGGTCAGGGTGTAGCGTCGCGCCGTTCCGGAGAACTCGAGCGACCGCCGCGCCATCCGATCGGTGTTGATGGTAAGCAGCGCCACGCCGCCTGACTTGTCCCGCAAACAATGCGCGTAGAGATATAGTCCCGGCACCGCCGCCGGTCCGGCGTCGAGCACGACCGTGCCCATCAGTTTTCGCCAAAGCAGTGCCGCCCAATAGTTCGGGCGCGGCGTGAAATCCTTCTCTTCCAGCAGGCCGTAGTCACTGGCTGCAAGCGTGTTGTGCATGAGGACTTGCACCTGCCGTTTGGCCATGCGCCCGAGCGTATCGAGATAACGGAAGCTATCGAGGAAAGTCGAACTCCAGGGATTGCCGCCGCAGGCGGCATCCGCCGTTTCCGTGATCCACAGCGGCCGGCCGGGTGCGAACCGGTCGCGCAATTTTGCGTAGAAGGACGCTGCACGGTCGATGCCGGACAACCAGTCCTGCGACAACGCGTTGTTGTCGCGCGCCGCAGCCGGCGGCACCGTCCTGCTGCAACGTGGCGAGAGCGCGCCGTAATAGTGGAACGAGATCGCGTCGAACACGGGGCCTGCGGCCGCCAACAGTTTCTCACTGCCGAGCGCATCGCCTGATCCGCCGGTGCTCACGGTATCAGGGCCAAGCAGGATCGTTTCCGATGATGCATGCTTGAGGAACGGCGCGAACACGGCGATGTCGCGGCCGAAGCTCGCGGCATCATAGCCGGAGGGCGCGCCGCCGCTGGCGGCGAGGTCAGGCTCGTTCATGAACTCGGCGGCGGCGATGTTGCCGCCGAGGGCCTGCGTCGCCGCGATCAGCTTCTCGGCCTGCGCCGGCGTCCAGACGCCGCTGGCATCGCGCGTGCCCAGGCCTGTCGCAAAGGAGGTGACGAGCCTAGCGTCCGCCGCGCGCGCGAAGTCGATGACACCTCTCCATTGACGGCGGGTCAGCACGCCGTTGAAGCCGGGAGGCGGGGACCGCGCGCTCTCGTCGGCGTCGTCGAAATAGGTGGTGTTGGCCCAGGTGCCGCTCACGCGCAGATAGGCCGGCCCCAGCGCCGCGGCGAGCTTGCGCAGCCGCGGATTGCCGAGATCGATCGGCTTGCGATAGGCGTACATTGCGGGATCCCTGCCGGCGGGGATGCCTTCCGCTTTTGAAGAAGGTTTGTGCCGATCGGCGTAAGGACGCCAGAAGTGCCCGCCGGTCACCTCGACCATCTCGACATTGTAGGATTGAAAGCGCTCGTCGACCGAGCCGATGCGCGCCATGGCCGCTGGCGCGAGCGCGATGCTCGGATCGGTCGCCGACGCAGGCGGGGCGCACAGGATGGCGAGCGCAAGACCGATCAACACGCGCATCGGGCAAGGCTGAACGCTCGTTCCGTTCGGCATGCTGCAATGCTACACGAAAGCGCTGAGCTAAGCTCGGTTTGCATCCGCAATGGACGCTCTACTCCCTCTCCCGCGTGCGGGAGGGGGCTGGGGTGAGGGTGTCTCCGCGATGGGACCATTCACGGCGAGAGAGTCCTCAGCCACCGTCAAAAAAGCCGCGACCCCCGCCAGGGGAGCTAGCGAGGGCCGCGTTGGAACACCTCGTTGCGCCTAGGTTCGCAACAAAGTGTGGGAGCTGGTTTGAAGTAGGTCAGAACGGCAGCAGCACGTCCATCACCTGCTGTCCGTAGCGGGGCTGCTGGACGTCGGTGATCTGGCCGCGGCCGCCATAGGCGATGCGGGCCTGGGCGATCTTGCTTGAATCGATGGTGTTGTCGCTCTGGATATCCTCGGGCCGCACGACGCCCGCGACGATCAGTTCGCGGATCTCGAAATTGACGCGGATCTCCTGCTTGCCTTCGACCACGAGGTTGCCGTTCGGCAGCACCTGCGTGACGACTGCAGCGACGTTGGTCTGCAACGCTTCCTGCCGGTTCACCGAACCTTTGCCGTCGCTGGAAGAGGTCGAGTCCGTGGTGAGGATTTTGCCCGGCAGGACCTTCAGCGGCTGCGTAACCGTTTGGGAGCCGAGGAAGTCGGTAATACCAGAATCTTCCTTGGCGGTACGGCTGCGCTGGGTCTCGTTGGCGATGTTGGCCCTGTCGGTGAAATTGACGGTGACCGTCAGCAGGTCGCCGACGCGCGCTGCGCGCTGGTCCTTGAAGAAGGCTCTGGAGCCGTTGCGCCACAGCGAGTTCGGGCTGTAGGAGGCGACTTCCGGCTTCGGCATCGGCATCTGCACCGGCTTGTAGCCCGGCTGCGTGGTCGGATTTTCGATCGCGGTCAGCTTCGGCTGTTCGCCGATCTGGGACAGGCGGTCGATCGAGGAGCAACCGCTGGCGAGGATGCCTAGCGTGAAGAGGGCGCCGGTGAGGACGAGGCGGTTGATACGGGGAGCGGACATCACGGTTACTCGGCTTTCGGGGCGACTGAACTGACGTTGGCGACGGCGACGGGGCTCGCCTGCTCGGCGGGCGCGAGCGAGGCGGTGGGTTCAAGGACAGTTGCAGCGCGCGGCGGGGTGATCGTGACCTGGCCGCGGCCGGTGACGGTGCCGGAGACGGTGCGCTTGGATTGCAGGTTCATCACGCTGACGACATCGCCCTCGGTGCCGCCGTCGAGCGCCTTGCCGCGGATCGTGAGGTAGAGCCCGGCCGCCTGATAGATCAGCGTCACGTTCTGATCGCGGGTCACGAGATCGGGCCTGGCGAGATCGGCGGTCTTCAGCGCCTGTCCGGCGCGGAGCTGGCGACGGGCCTGCATGCCGACAGCATTGTCACGGAGCGCGAGGTCGTTGCCGACCTCGGCTTTCGGGCGGCGCTCGACCAGCACGTCCGAATGCTTCAACATTTCGCCGCGCTCGACAGCGCGTGCCAGCACGGCGGCTTCGACGGTTTCGATCGCGGTGCCGGTGAAGCGCAGCCTGGTCGGCGCGGCGCCGGTCTCGTTCGCGATCTCGAAGGTGATGTCGAAGCGGCTGTTGCGCGGATCGTAGCGGAGAGCGATCGGCTGCAGATTGCCGGAATTGGTGGCTTCCAGCCTGATGTCGCCGACGTCGCGGTCGAAGTTGATGGTGAGATTGGCGGCTTCGCCAAGGCCGTTGCGGCGCTCCAGCGTGCGGGCGACCGCTTGCTCGATCTCCTTCCGCTCGATCGCGCGCGCGGCGCGGGTCACCGAAATTTCCTTGAGGTCGCGGGTATCGACGCCGATCACCTGATGGGTGCGCAGCGTGGCGAGCACCTGCGCCACCGGCAGCGTGCCTGTGGTGCCGAGATCGGGCGCGCGATAGATCGGCGTCGTGCCGAAGCTGCCGGCGTTGTCGACGAGATCGCCGATGCGGACGATGTCGCTTGTGATGGTGACATTGGCGCGCAGCGTCGGCGGCGTGATGACGTTGTTGCGGTCCCGCGCGACGGCGTCGCTGCGGCTCTGCGCGATCGCATTGGAGACCGACGCGGCAAGGAGCAGCGCGGCGAGGAGAAGCGGGCGGGCGAACATGGTCACTCTCCCCCTCAGCGGAACAGGTTGGAGGTGGATTGCAGCATCTGGTCGGCAGCGCTGATCACCTTGGCGTTCATCTCGTAGGCACGCTGGGCCGCGATCAGATCGGAGATTTCCGAGACCACCTCGACATTGGCCTGTTCGAGGTTCGACTGCTGCATGTCGCCGAACCCGTCGGTGTTGGCGATGCCGTCCTGCGGCGTGCCGGAGGCCGGCGTGTCGACGAACAGGTTGTCGCCGATCGGCTGCAGGCCCGCCTTGTTGATGAAGCGCGTCAGCCCGATCTGGCCGACCAAAGTCGGCGTGGTCGAGCCCGGCAGCATCACGGTGAGCTGGCCCTGCGCATTGATCGTGATCTGCGAGGAGTTCTGCGGGATGGTGATGGTCGGCTGCACCGGGTTGCCCTGCGCGTTAACAACGCGCCCCTGCTGGTCCATCATGAACGAGCCGTCGCGGGTGTAGGTGTAGGTGCCGTCGGGCATCTGGATCTTGAAGAAGCCTTCGCCGCGGATTGCGATGTCGAGATCGTTGCCGGTCGGCGAGAGCGTGCCCTGGCTCATCAGGCGTGGCGTGCCGACGGTCTTGACGCCGCCGCCGAGATCGATGCCAACAGGCAGGATCGTGCCCTGGTCGGAGGCCTGCGAGCCGACGCGGCGCACATGGTCGTAGATCAGGTCCTGGAACGCGGCGCGCTGCTTCTTGTAGCCGGTGGTGCGCAGGTTCGCGATGTTGTTGGAGATCACCTGAACGTTGAGTTCCTGTGCCGCCATGCCGGTCGCTGCAGTGTAGAGAGCGCGCATCGATTAATCTCCTCAGGCCGGAACGTCGGCGAGCTTGTCGATCGCCGATTTGTGCAGATCGCTCTGCTGCTGCAGCAGTGACGAGATCTGGGTGTAGGTCCGCGTGATCTCGATCATGCGGCTCATCTCGGTGACGGAATTGACGTTGGACTTCTCGACGAAGCCCTGGCGCAGCCGCGAGGTGGTATCCACCGCGGCCGGGTTGCCTTCGCCGGCGGAATAGAGGTTGTTGCCTTCCTTCACGAGCTGCTGCGGCTGGGCGAAATTGACCACGCGCAGCTTGCCGCGGATCGAGTCGATGCGGCCGGTGCCTTCGAGCACGGTGACATAGCCGTCGGCGGCGATGCTGATGTCCTTGTCGGTCTGCTGGAACACGATCGGGCCGGCATTGCCGAGCACGGGATAGCCGGACTGGGTGACGAGCTGGCCCTGGTTGTTGACGGTCAGATTGCCGTCGCGGGTGTAGCGCTCGCCTTGGGGCGTCTGCACCACGAGGAAGCCCGAGCCGTCGATCGCGACGTCCAGCGGGTTCTTGGTCTCCTGCGACGGTCCTTGCGAGAAGTCGTGGAAGGTGGCGCGGTCGTTGACAAAGGACACGCGGCGGTCGGAGGGAGCAAAATTGTCCTCATGCGCGCCGGACCTCAGGAATTCCTGGAACAGCGAGCGGTCGGCCTTGTAGCCGTTCGTCGTGATGTTCGCGATGTTGTTGGCGACGACATCCATCTGCCGCTCCAGCACAACCTGCCGCGATAGTCCGACCAGAAGCGTATTCTGCATCGGCGGTTCTCCCCTTCGTGGACGGTCCGCGAAAAAGAGGTTCTCCCAAACCTCAAGCCCTCGGACCTCGTGAACCTTTGGGCTCTCCCAAACCCGCCGGCTCGCATTGTCTTCAGCGAAAGCCGTGCCAAGTCGGAAAGTGATGATTTGTGAGGAGGTTAGGTGTTCAGCCCGGGGGCGGAGAGGGCGGCAGAAAGGTCTTGTTGACCATGTTTGCCCGGCAGTTTTTTCCTAGTTGCGGCGCAATCGAAAGAAACCATTAACCATTCTTACCCTAGCGTTGCACCGTACAGAGCGCGCGTGCGCTGGCGGCATTGGTATTGCGTCTTAAAGGGCTTGGCTGGGGCAAATCGCGTTCGTCTCCGATCTTTTAGCGGGCGGGCGATGGCGGACGAGGACAAGGCGGAGGGCGGCGCCGAGGGCGAGGCCGCAGCTTCGAAAAAGGGCAAGCTCAAGCTGATCATTGCCGCCGTCGGCTTCCTCGCCATCCTTGGCGGTGGCGCCGGCTGGTTCTTCTTCATGCGCGGCCACGGTGAGGAGGTGCATGCCGAAGCGCCGCCGCCGAAGCCGCCGGCCTTCGTCGAAGTGCCTGACATGCTCGTCAACCTCGTCGGCGCGCCCGGCGAGCGCATCCAGTATCTGAAGGTCAAGCTGGTGCTGGAGGTGAAGGAGGAGAAGCAGGTCGAGGCGATCAAGCCGTCGCTGCCGCGCGTCACCGACCTGTTCCAGACCTATTTGCGCGAACTGCGCGCCAGCGACCTCAACGGCTCGGCCGGCCTGTTCCGCCTCAAGGAAGAACTCACCAAGCGTGTCAACGCGGCGGTGTCGCCCAACCAGGTGAACGCGGTGCTGTTCAAGGAAGTCGTGGTTCAGTAGCGATGGCCGGCAACGACCAGATGGACCAGGATGCGATCGCCGCCCAGTGGGAGGCGTCGCTCGATTCCGAGGATCCCGCAGCCGCTGCGGAAGAGGCTGCGAAGAACGAACTGTCGGAGAGCATGTCGCTGCAATGGGCGGCCATGGTCGAGGACGGTAGCCGCGACTTCGGCACCAAGAACGGCGGCGAGCGGGTCCTCTCGCAGGAAGAGATCGACAATCTGCTCGGCTTCACCGTCGGCGACGTCAATCTCGACGACAATTCCGGTATCCGCGCCATCATCGATTCGGCGATGGTGTCGTATGAACGCCTGCCGATGCTGGAAATCGTGTTCGACCGCCTGGTGCGGTTGATGACGACATCCTTGCGCAATTTCACCTCCGACAACGTCGAAGTCTCGCTCGACCGCATCACCTCGGTGCGCTTCGGCGATTACATGAACTCGATTCCGCTGCCGGCGGTGCTCAGCGTGTTCAAGGCGGAGGAGTGGGAGAATTTCGGGCTCGCCACCGTCGATTCCAGCCTGATCTATTCGATGATCGACGTGCTGCTCGGCGGCCGCAGGGGCCAGACCTCGCTGCGCATCGAGGGCCGCCCCTACACCACGATCGAGACCAACCTGGTGAAGCGGCTGATCGAGGTCGTGCTATCAGATGCCGAGCAGGCGTTCCGGCCGCTGTCGCCGGTGAAATTCACCATCGACCGCCTCGAGACCAATCCGCGCTTTGCCGCGATCAGCCGTCCCGCCAACGCCGCGATCCTGGTGCGGCTGCGCATCGACATGGAGGACCGCGGCGGCAATATCGAATTGCTGCTACCCTATGCGACCATCGAACCGATCCGCAACGTGCTGTTGCAGATGTTCATGGGCGAGAAGTTCGGCCGCGATCCGATCTGGGAAGGACATTTCGCGACTGAGGTGGCGCAGGCCGAGATCTCGGTCGAGGCCGTGCTCTATGAAGCCGACATTCCACTCAAGCAGTTGATGAAGCTGAAGGTCGGCGACACGCTGCCGCTCGACATCCGCGCGGACTCGCTGGTGTCGGTGCGCTGCGGCCACGTCACCCTGACCGAGGGCCGCATGGGCCGCGTCGGCGACCGCGTCGCGATCCGCGTCAGCAAGAATTTGCGCAAGCCCAATACCACCTTTGCGATGTTCGAGAAGGCCGACGAGCAGACCAAGATGATGGAGGCATAGTTTGAATCATTCCCTCGGAATTGCGATTGAAAGCCTGGTCGCCGTGCTGTTGATGCTGACGATCGGCTACTGCATGCTGCTCAACAAGCGCCTGCAGCGGCTGAAGGCCGACGAGCACTCGCTGAAGGCCACCATCGCCGAACTGATCACGGCAACCGAGATCGCCGAGCGCGCGATCGGCGGGCTGAAGCACACCGTGCGCGACGTCAACGAGAATCTCGGCAGCCAGCTCACCGCGGCGACGCAGATGTCGGCGCATCTGAAGGGCCAGCTCTCTGAGGCCGACGCTATGATCCGGCGGCTGTCGAGGATCGTGCAGGCGGGACGGCCGGTGACGGAGGCTGCGCCCGCCGCAGCCGCTGCACCCGCGCCGGCAGCGCCGAAGATGTCGCCGGCCAAGGCGGTGGCCGCGGCTGCTGAAGCCTTCACCGAACGCAGAAAGGCTGGCGGTCTGGCCGCATGAGCGCGTTTCGCGACATCCGCGTCATCCCGGTCGTGCTGGTCGCGATCTTCGGCCTCGTGGTGCTGAAGGTCGCGGGCCTCGTGCTCGATGGCGGCTACGTGTTCGACTACAATCCGCAGTCGACCAAGCCGTCATGGGCGCAGGAGATGCTGAATTTCCCGGGAGGAAAGAACAAGGGAGATCCGAACGACATCACCGGCTCCGTGCATGCTCCGGCGGAGAAAAAGAAGGAAGAGCCGCCCGCGGCGACCGATCCGCCGCCGCAGCCGGATGGCGTCGTGATCAATCCGAACCTGCCCCCGCAGATCTCGGCCTCCGAGCGCGCGATCCTGGAACGGCTGCAGGCGCGCCGGCAGGAACTCGATGCCCGCGCGCGCGAGATCGAGATCCGCGAAAGCCTGTTGAAGGCCGCCGAGAAGCGCATCGAGGCGAAGGTGGAGGAGGCCAGGGCGAGCGACGCCAGGACCACTGCCAGCGCGGCGCAGAAGGCCGAAGCCGACGCCGCGCGCTTCAAGGGCATCGTCACGATGTATGAGGGCATGAAGCCGAAGGATGCCGCGAAGGTGTTCGACCGGCTGGAAATGGGCGTGCTCTACGAGATCGCGTCCCAGATCGCGCCGCGCAAGATGGCTGATATCCTCGGCCTGATGCAACCCGAAGCGGCCGAGCGGCTCACCGTCGAGCTCGCCCGCCGCGCCAGTCCCGACAAGCTGCAACCTGCCGCCGACCTGCCGAAGATCGAGGGCAAGATGCTCGCGCCGAAGCTGAATTGACGACTTCAGCGCATCGCTTGCAGCAGTACTATCAAGCAGCCGGTGCAGCCGGCGCAGGTGGAGTAGGAACAACCGCTTGCGCGCCGGCCAGCGCCGCCCGCAACGCGTCTTCCTTGGTGTGGTCGAGAGACGTCTTCAGCACGGTCCCGCCTTCGCCCCTGAGGCCTTCGAGCACTTTGTCCCCGGTCACCCTGCGTGCCAGCACGAAGAGGGCCGCAGTTCCGGGCTGAATGGCTTCAGCGGTCTGCTTCATCCATTTGTCGTCGATACCGACATCGGTCAGATATCCGCCGAGCGTGCCGCCGGCGGCGCCAAGCGCCGCTCCTGCCAGCGGCATCAGGAAGATCAGGCCGATCAGGGTGCCCCAGAAAGCGCCGCCGACCGCGCCGGCCGCCGTGGTGTTGATGAGCTGGTTCAATTTCACCCGGCCTTCGGGATCCTTCACCGCGATCACGGCATCGCCGAGTTCGATGAGGTACTCCTTCTGCATGGCCAGCAATTTCTGACGGACTTCTTCCGCCTTCGCCTCGGTTGGGAATGCGATCACGACAAGATCACTCATTTGCAGTTCTCCTCTATGGCCGCCCGACTCTATTGCGTCTCCATGACCATCCGAATGCAAAGCAAATGGCACGCGAATGCGATTGATTTACATCAACCCCCGGCGAGGAGAGCGTAGCACGTTGTTCAATCTGTGGCTTTGCGGCCTTTGTCACAAATGAAGCGGGGAACCCGGCTACCGCCGACGGGCCCTAGCTGGCGGTTTCCCGCCTGCGCCCGCGAAATACGGGTTGGCAAAACATTCGGCTGCGCGGCCTGACGCCGACGCCTTGCACTGAGCCATCGATGTATATCCGCAGCCGATGGCAGGGCCGTCAATGCTGAAGACCTGCATGCAGATCGGGTAACGCGGATCGTAGGTCTGCGCCTGGCCGGGCAAGGCCGCCAGGATTGCGACGCCCACCAGGATCGCCCGAGCTACGGGGCGCATCGGAATCTCCTTAAAGGCAAGTCACTTCCCGTTTTCTTTTTACTTCCTTCTACTTTGGACATTTTCTTTGTGTATTATAGTTGACAGTCACAGGGTGTGTATCTTAGTACACGCGATGCAGATCATCCAGAGCGAAGCTTACTCGACGTGGTTCGCTAAGCTTGGCGACATTCAGGCCAAAGCCCGCATCGTTGCCCGCATCCGCCGCATGGAGTTGGGCAACCCCGGTGATGCCAAATCGGTTGGCGACAGTGTGAGTGAAATGCGGATCGACCACGGCCCGGGATATCGGGTTTACTTCACGAAGCGCGGCAAGACCGTTGTGATCTTGCTCTGCGGTGGCGACAAGAAATCACAGAAGCGAGACATCGAAACCGCGAAGCGAATGGCAAAGGAGGTCTGATATGGCCATCAAGACAACCCCCTTCAACATCCTTGATCACCTCAAGACTCCAGAGGAGCAAGTCGCTTACCTTGAAGCGGCCCTGGAGATCGATGATCCGTCATTCATCGCGGCAGCTATTGGCGACGTTGCCAAAGCCCGCGGTGTGAGCGAATTCTCTCGCGAGACTGGCCTAAGCCGAGAGGCGATCTACAAGGCGTTCAAAAAGGGAGGCAATCCAACCCTTGAAACGCTAGACAAAGCGCTGAAACCCCTTGGAATGCGACTGACACTTACTGCACGAAACGCAGCTTAACGACGCGCCGCGCTCCGCGGTTTACCGATCGCACTGATAGACGCGGCCAGCGGCGAACTGCGCGTCATCGATCTGGCGATGAGCATGCAGCCGTGCAAGCGGGTCGTTCCGAGCTGCCGAGTCTGACCCGATGGTTGCCCAGATGGGCAACCATGTGGAGCAACTCAAGGCCGAGCTTGAGACGATGTGCATGTCCGCTTCCGAAGTTCAGGCGGTGTAGGCGTCTCGGATGTCTTCAGGGAACGCATCGATGACCTTTGGGCGTACTCGCGCTGGTCCCGATAGCCATCAATGTCCCCGCCGGAGCACTGCTATATTTCCTCGATTTTCGGGGACCGTTCCCCGAAGTTTCCAAGTAGTCGTCGTTAACAACTCCTTAAGCGAGCCAATTCAAGATTCGGATGCGGGGTGGCGCATTGGTAGCTGCTTCGAGGCTTGAGGGCTGAAAGACGTAACTGGCATGGCGCGACGGGCTGCCGCTGGACTAAGGTCGCATGGCCGCGTTTTGCCGCGGACGGCGTATCTTTGCCTGGGCCGGCTGCTGCCGCTTGCCGTGCTCCTGATTTCCCTGACACTTGCCCCGGCCGCCCGCGCCGACGATCCGGTCAAGGGCGTGGCGACGTTCTCGGCGGCCAACGGTTTTGCGCGGCTGGTGTTCAAGCTCGCCGAGGATGTCGAAACCGAGGTGTCGACGGCCGGCTCGATCGTCGTGATCCGCTTCAAGCGGCCGGTCGATATCCCCGTGGAGAGATTGGCCGATGCCGTGCCCGATTATGTCGGCATGGCGCGGCGCGATCCGGACGGAACGGCGATCCGCTTGTCGCTGTCGCGGCGGGTGACGATCAATACGATGACCGCGGCCGAGCGGATCTTCATCGACTTCCTGCCCGATGAGTGGGCCGGGCCGCCGCCGCCTTTGCCCACGGACGTGATCCGCGAACTGGCCGAGCGCGCGCGTGCCGCCGAACGTGCCTTGCGCGCGCAGCGGGCGGCGGACGCAGCCAGGAAAAAGCCGCCGGTGCGCGTGCGCGCTTCGGTGCAGCCGACCTTCGTGCGCTTCGTGTTCGAAATTCCCGATGGCGTCAGCGCGTCCTCGGTGCTGAACGAGCAGAAGCTGACACTGTTGTTCAACAGCGTGCTCAGCTTCGACCTCGCGGATGCCAAGGTGGCGGCGCCGCCGAACGTCGCCTCGATCAACCAGCGCTCCGACACCGACACATCAGCTGTCGACATCAACCTGATCGGCGAAGTCGATGTGCGTTCCTTCCGCGAGGACAAAAACTACGTCGTCGACGTCGCCTTCCAGCAGCCGGAGAAGCCGGCAGCGGAGGGGCACGCCGCCAACGTTCCACCCGCGCCGGCAAAGCCGCTGGTCGCCGTGGCGGCCGGGCAGGGCAAGGCGATCAGGGAATCCACGCCGTTGCAGCAGCCGGCCCCGGTCGCCCCGGTGACATCAGAGACGTTCGCGGCGCAGGCCAAGATCGCCATCAAGCCCGAGCAGGGCACAAATGCCCCGCAGGCGGAGCCCGCGGTGGCGGCCGAGAGCACGGCGCCTGCGGTCGCGAGGCCGCAGCCCGCTGCCGCCGAAGTGCCCGCGCCGGCGTCCGAGAAGGTCGCGCAGGAGGTGCCGCCGGCTCCGCCTCCAGTGCAAGCGGGGCCTGCCGAGCCGCCGCTGCCTCCAGCAGCGTCCGCGAAGGAAGCTTCACCGTCGCCTGCGAATGCCGCGCCGAAACCGGCCGCAATGCTGCAGGCTTCCTCCGCCGAGAAGTCTGTTGCGGTCGACGCGCAGCGCGACAGCGACGGCTTGCGCGTGACGTTCACCTTCCAGAAGGCGACGCCGTCGGCGCTGTTCCGCCGCGCCGACGCGGTGTGGCTGGTGTTCGATTCTCCAGAGCCGATCGATGTCGCGCCGATCCGCGACAAGGCCGGCGCCATCATCTCCGACATCAGCCGTTTTGCATTGGACAAAGGACAGGCGATCCGCTTCCGCCTCAACCGCCCGCAGATGCCTTCACTCGAAGCCGACGAGCGTTCCTCCGGCACCGGCTGGACGGTGACCTTCGCCGACCGGGTGCAGAAGGCGCCGCAGCCCTTGATGGTGGTGCGCAACGTCAGCGATCCCGCACTCGCCAATGTCAGCGTGCCCTTGGCCAATCCCGGGCAATTGCACCGGCTGGTCGATCCCGATGCCGGCGACATGCTGTGGGTCGTGACCGCGCCGCCGCCGGCGCGCGGCTTCATCCGTCGGCAGGATTTCGTCGAGCTGTCGCTGCTTGAATCCGTGCACGGCCTCGTGGTGCATCCGAACTCCGACGACGTGAAGGCCGAACTCGGCGCCGACAAGGTGGTGCTGGGACGTCCTGGCGGGCTGACGCTGTCATCGGCCGACGTTGCCGCCGAACGCGCCACCGCCGCGGTCAAGCCGCTGTTCGATGCCGAGGAATGGAAGAACAATCAATCGGCGAACTTCATCAAGCGGCTCGATGGGCTGATCGCGGCCAGCGCCGAGGCGACCACGTCGCCCGAGCAGCTCGCGCAGTCGCGGCTCAACCTTGCCAAGTTCTACGTCGCGCGCGCCATGTATGAGGAAGCCCACGGCGTCGCCAACCTGATGCTGTCGGAGAGCAAGCGCGGCGCCGAGGATCCGGCCGTGCTGATGATCCATGCCGCCAGCAGCGTCATGATGGGCCGGCCCGAGCGCGCGCTCAAGGATCTCGCCAGTCCCTTGATCGGCAACGGCTATGATTCCCAATTGTGGAAGGGGCTCGCCCTTGCGCGCCAGGGCAAATGGGCGGATGCGCGGGAGAAATTCAAGAACGCGGAGTTCTCGGTCGCGACGCTGCCGCCCGATCTGCAGCGCGTCGTCATGCTGGAATCGATGAGGGCCGCGCTCGAGGTGAAGGATTTTGCCGGTGCCGCGCGCCGCCGCAGCGAGCTCGAGGTGATCGGCCTGCCGAAGGAATTGAAGCCCGCCGCAGCGGTGCTGCGCGGCCGGCTCGCCGAAGCGCTCGGCTATGAGAAGGACGCGCTCGACGCCTACCGCTTTGCCGCGAACTCGCCCGATCGGCAGGCCGCGGCCGAAGGCAAATTGCTCGAGGTCATACTGAAGCAGAAGCGGGGTGAGATCACGCAAGGAGAGATCCTGCGCGAGCTCGAACTGCTCGCCGTGATGTGGCGCGGCGACAGCATCGAGCTGCGCACGCTGCAGATCCTGGCGAAGATCTATTCCGACACCGGCCGCTATGCGGAGGCGTTCGCGGCCACCCGCGCCGCGACGAAACTGCAGCCGAACTCGCCGGAATCGCGGCAGGCACAGGATGCGGCGTCGGCGCTGTTCTCCCAGCTTTTCCTCGGGCCCGCCGGCGACAGCATCCCGCCGATCGATGCACTCACGATGTTCTATGAATACCGCGAGCTGACGCCGATCGGTCGCCGGGGGGATGAGATGATCCGCCGCCTGGCCGACCGTCTCGTCGGCGTCGACCTCTTGGATCAGGCCGCCGAACTGCTGCAGTACCAGGTCGACAAGCGGCTCGAGGGCGCGGCGCGCGCGCAGGTCGCCGCACGCCTTGCTATGGTCTATCTCACCAATCGCAAGCCGGAGCGCGCGATCGCGGCGCTGCGCCTGACCCGCATCTCGGATCTCTCGGGCGAATTGCGCCAGCAGCGGCTGCTGCTCGAGGCGCGTGCGCAGAGCGACGTCGGTCGGCATGACCTTGCGCTCGACATCATCTCCAACATTCCCGGCCGCGAGGCGATCCGGCTGCGCTCCGACATCTATTGGGCGCAGCGGCACTGGCGCGAGGCCTCCGAGCAGATCGAGCTCTATTATGGCGACCGCTGGCGCGACTTCACGCCGCTGAACGCGGCCGAGAAGGGCGACATTATCCGTGCCGTGGTCGGCTATGCGCTCGCCGAGGACGCGATCGGGCTTGCCCGCTTCCGCGAGAAATATGCGCCGCTGATGTCGGGCGAGGCCGACCGGACGGCGTTCGACATTGCAGCCAGGCCGGCTGCCGCCAACAGCGCCGAATTCTCAGAGATCGCAAGGATGGCCGCCAGAGTCGATACGCTCGACGGCTTCATCCGCGACATGAAGCTCCGCTTCCCCGACGCCACCGCCCGCGCGCCGCTCTCCGATCCGATCGCGACCGGCGCTGTGCCGGGCACGAAAGCCGATCCCGAGGCGTTGCCTGCGATCGTCGGCACCAAGCGCGCCAGCGCTGCGAGGTAGCCCGTAGCCCGGATGGAGCCAACGGGTCGCGCGAATGCGCGCCCCGTTGGCTCCATCCAGGCTACAAACTCCGTCCGGGCTACGTGGAAGCCGCGACGATCGTCCTCTCGACAGCGTCGCGTTTAGGCGGCAATTTGCGGCGGCCACGCAAATCGCCGGAGGACGTCGTCACCATGAGCAAGCCGACCAAGACCGAAGCCGAACTCATCGAGATGGCAAGAGCCGAGCTGAAGGTCCATGCCGATTGCCCTGATGGCATCGTGATCTCCGTGATCCGTGACGGCGACAGTTGGGAATTTCGTGCGGCCGCCGACGCCGCGACGGTGGCTAAGCCGGGTTATCCCGAATGCGTGGCGATGCTGGTCCAGGTCGGCGATCACCTCAGCAAGCAATATGACTTCAAGAACTGACCGGCTGCGCTGTTATCCGTGACGAGCGCCGGCTCGCTACGGCGTGTACTCACAAACCCGCGCGCCGCATCGGAGTGCGTCTGGGATGCATTGTGCCCCTGATCGCGGCGCGATAGCAGACCTCCAAGGGTCCGAGATGGGGCAAGAGGCGACGTAACGCGTCCGGATCAGCTCCGATCGAGTGGCGGGTTGTGGGGCTTGGCTTCGTGCCATCACCAGTTACCCACGTAACGCAATTCCGGATTTCCGAAATCTTTCTGTAGGCGTTCCGCCCCATCATGGTCGCCTGGTGGATGGTCACTTCTAACACGAAAGGAGCTTCCATGAAGATTCAAGTCCGCAGGCTCGCGATTGCAGTCGCAATTGCTGTCCCTCTCGCAGCGGCCGCCACGGCCAAATCGTCTGCTGCGCCGATCAATGGCATGTCGATCAAGGCGGCGGTACCAGCCGTGACGATGGACGTGCGCTATCTGGTGCGTCGGGATTATCCTTCGTACTGGGGCTATCCCACCTATAACTCGTACTGGGGTTATCCCACCTATAATTCGTATTGGGGCTATCCGACCTATAATTCATATTGGAGCTATCCGAGCTATTACTACTCCTATCCCGGCTACACTTACGGCTGGTGATGACATCAAGCATTGGCAGCGTGCGGCTCCCTTCGAGCCGCCGCTCGCCAACATGTATTTGAGAGATTTTGTCCTTGCTCGATCACGCGCATGCTGCTTACTTCGCTTCGCTCGCAATGACGGGCTTGGCCGTTACTGCCCCTTGGCCCTCTGGTCGAATGCGCTCAGGACTGCGAGCGTCATCGCGGTGACGCCGGTCTGAATGGTAGGCTTCGGCACCGGCGCGAACAGCGGGGAATGGTTGCCGGGAAGCGGCGCGCCGCCATTGCGCGCGGCGGCGACGTGCTCGGGATCGTAGACGCCGATATTGAAGAACATCGAAGGCACGCCGGCATTGATGTACTCGGAAAAATCTTCGCTCGCGGCGACCGGCGGCGCGGTCCTGAACTTGTCGCCGAAGGCCGCGTTCAGCACCTTCTCGGCGGTCGCGACAACAGCGGCATCGTTGACAACCGCCTTGGTACCCTCGGTGATCCTGATCTCCGGTGCAGGCGCGTTCGCCATGGCGGCGACCGCTTTGGCGGTACGTTCGATTCCATCATGCATCTTGGCGCGCACGTCCGGTTTGAAGGTTCTGATGGTGCCGAGCAGGACCGCCTCGTCGGGAATGATGTTGGCCGTGGTGCCGGCATGGAGCGAGCCGATGGAGACCACGCCGAATTCGGTCGGGTCCTTTTCACGGCTGATGACGCTCTGCACATCGACCACAAAACGCGACGCCATCATCACGGGATCGATGGTCGCCTGTGGCGCCGCGCCATGGCCGCCGCGGCCTTTGAATTTGATGTAGAGGCCGTCGGCATTGGAAGAGCGGACCCCGACGGTGTAGCTGACGTAGCCGTAGGGAAAGGCCCCGCTATGCAGGGCAAAGCCGGCATCGGGCTTGGGAAAGCGCGTGAACAGGCCGTCGGCCAGCATGGCTCTGGCACCCGCAACCACTTCCTCGGCGGGCTGGGCGATGAACATCAGCGTGCCCTTCCACTGGTCCTTCAGCCCGACCAGCGCCTTCGCCGTTCCGACCCAGCTCGCCATGTGGATGTCGTGGCCGCAGCTATGGGCGACGAAGGTTTCGCGCTCCTGCCAGATGGTCTTGTCGCGGCTCGCGTAGGGCAGGCTGGTCTTCTCCTCCATCGGCAGCGCGTCAAGCTCGGTGCGCACCATGATGGTCGGACCGTCGCCATTCTTGTAGAGCGCAACCAGCCCGGTCTTGCCGACCTTCTCTGTAACCTCGAAGCCGATCGCGCGCATCTCGGCGGCGAGTTTTGCGGCGGTCTTCTCCTCCTGGAAGGCGATCTCGGGATGGGCGTGGATGTCCTTGTAGAGCGCATCGAGTTTTGGATATTCGCTCTCGAAGGAGGTCTCGATCGATTGCTTCAGGCTTGCGACGTCGAGCTCCGCATGCGCCGGCAGCGCAACCATGCTGCCCAAGGCAAATGCGACGAGCAGAGGCTTTGCAAACCGCATGGTCAGACCTCCCTTGGCTTTTTTTCTTCCTCAACCAGAATATCGCGGTGGGCATCCGCGTCAACGCGGTCTCGCCCGGCGTGATCAAGACGCCGATGCATGGACGCGAGACCTAAGATTTCCTCGCCAAGCTGCATCCGGTCGGGCGGATGGGCGAGAGCCGCGACATCGTCGATGCCATGCTCTATCTCGAAAGCGCGGGCTTCGTCACCGGCGAGATCCTGCATGTCGATCGCTGAAATCACCCGGATTCGTCATTGCGAGCCACCGGGTCGCGCGAACGCGCGCCCGATGACAGGCTCCGCGAAGCAATCCACGGTGCCGCTTGCGGAGGCGTGGATTGCTTCGTCGCTGTCGCTCCTCGCAATGACGGTCGACGCGCCGGTCAGCCATCGCCGTCGGCGATGGCTGGCATCAGAACTAACCATTTCCCTTTCCGGCAGCGAGGCTGCTTAACCGATGTCAATGTCAAGCACCCACGCTCACCGTCATCCCCATTCAGCCGCGGCCAATCATCATCATGAAGGCGGGCCGGTCTGGCTGTCGGCTGCGGCGGGGCTTTGCGCCTCGCTGGTTGGTCTTGGATTGGCGCGCTTCGCCTACACGCCGCTGATCCCGGCGCTGATCGCGGCAAAATGGTTCAGTCCGGCTGATGTCGTCTATCTCGGCGCTGCCAATCTTGCGGGCTATCTCGGCGGCGCGATTATCGCGCGCGAAGTCGGCGCTCGCATCGGGGCGGTGCGCTCGCTGCGCGCCATGATGGTGCTTGCCTCGCTCTGCTGCTTTGCGTGCTCGGTGCCGATCTCGTTCGCCTGGTTCTTCGTGTGGCGCTTTCTTGCCGGTCTGTCCGGAGGCGTGATCATGGTGCTTGCGGCGTCGACGATCCTGCCGCATACGCCGCCGAACAAGAAGGGCGTGGTCGGCGGCGTGATCTTCGCCGGCGTGGGCCTCGGCGTTGCGGCGTCCGGCACGCTCGTGCCGCTGTTGCTGCGGCAAGGGCTGCAAGAGGCCTGGTATGGACTTGGGATATTGTCCGTGCTGCTGACCCTGGCGAGCTGGAAGGCCTGGCCGGCCGAGGTCCGCGGCACGAAAGCCGTAGCTCACCATCGCATAGCATCGCGGCCGCGATCGCTGGCGATCCGCGCGCTGTATGCGGAGTATGGCCTCAACGCCCTGGCGCTGGTGCCGCACATGGTGTTCCTGGTCGACTTCGTGGCGCGCGGGCTGGGGCAGGGGATTCCGGCCGCTTCGCAATACTGGGTGCTCTACGGCATCGGCGCGATCGCCGGTCCGCTCGTGACCGGGCATCTCGCCGACCGCGCAGGCTTCGGCCCGGCGCTGCGCGTCGCCTTCCTGGTGCAGGCGGTGGCCATCGTGCTGCCTGCGGTCAGCGTGGCTCCGGCCGCGATGATCGCCTCGAGCGTGATCGCTGGCGCCTTCACCCCCGGCATCGTGCCGCTGACGCTCGGCCGCATCCATGAACTCGTTCCGCACAACAGCGCCGCGCAGGGCGCGGCGTGGGCGCAAGCAACCACGAGCTTTGCGCTGTTTCAGGCCGGCGGCGCCTATGGCCTGTCCTACTGCTTCGAGCAGACCGGCGGCAACTACGCGCTCCTGTTCATGATCGGCGCAGCCGCCATCACCACCGCTCTCGCCGTCGATCTCGTGGTCGGCCTATTGGGCGATCGCGCGCGCTCGTAGTTCGTCGCGCTATCCCCCGTAGCTCTGCACCAGGCTGCCGGCGACCAGCGACCAGCCGTCGACCAGCACGAAGAAGATCAGCTTGAACGGCAGGGACACCACGACCGGCGGCAGCATCATCATGCCCATCGACATCAGGACGGAGGCGACCACGAGGTCGATAATGAGGAAGGGCAGGAATAGCAGGAAGCCGATCTCGAAGGCGCGCTTCAATTCGGAGATCATGAAGGCGGGGACGAGGATGCGCAGCGACATCTCTTCCGGGCTCGCGGGCGGCGGCTCGCCGGAGAGATCCATGAACAGCTTGAGGTCCTTCTCGCGCACATTCTTCTGCATGAAGCCGCGCAACGGGACGGAGGCGCGCTGCAGCGCGTCCTCGACGCCGATCTGGTTGGCGACCAGCGGGCGGATGCCGTCGTCATAGGATTTCTGCAGCACCGGGCCCATCACGAACGCGGTCAGGAACATCGCCAGCGCGATGATCACGGAGTTCGGCGGCGCGGTCGCGGTGCCGAGCGCGGTGCGGAGCAGCGACAGCACCACGACGATGCGCGTGAACGACGTCATCATGATCAGGATCGACGGCGCGATCGAGAGCACCGTGAGCAGCGCGATCAACTGGATCGCGCGCTCGGTGACGCCGCCATTGCCCTGGCCGAGATTGATGCTGATGTCCTGCGCAAGCGCAGGCGCCGCCAGCGAGCTGGCGGCGATCAGGACGGCGGTGAATAAAACTCTACGCGGATACTTCGGCGGCCTCACGAAGGGTTCTTCGGGCGGCCGAGCAAGGAGGCCATCTCGTCTTCGAGATTCTCAAAGCCGCTCTTCTGCGGCGCAGGTGAGGGCGGAGGTTCGCTGCGTGCGGGGCGCGGTGCAGGTGCCGGCTCGGGCGCGACCGGCGGCGCGGCAGCTTCGCTCGGCGGACGGCGCAGCGCGGCCTCGAGCCGCTGCGCCATCTCGGCGAGATTGGCGTCGGCGCTGGATGTATCCGGCGGCGGCGGAGGAGGAGATGGCGGAGACGGAGGAGGCGGCGGTGGCGGTGCTGCGGCACGCTCGGGGGTGCGCAGCGGCGCGATCTTCGGCTCGGTCGTGCGGGGCGGGCGCGGGATCAGGGGCTCGGTGCGGGGCACGCGCGGCGGGATCGGCTCCGGCCGCGGTTCGGTGCGCTCGGGGCGGCTGCCGATCGGCTCCGGCGTGAAGCCGGTGAGCGGATCGCGTCGCTCTGTCAGCGGCGGGCCGGCCGGACGGCGAAGCTCTTCGGCAAAAGACGGGCGCGCGGGCCGCGGCGGCGGCTCAGGCATCGTCGGCTCCGGCGTATCGAAGATCTCGGTGCGGGCGCTTTCGGCCTCGGCCCACGCGGCATCCGGGAGCGGCGCAACCCGCGGTGGCGGCTCGGCGCTGGCGATGACCGGACGCGCCGGCGCCTGGTCGCGGGCCGACGCGCGGACGATATTGGGTTCGACGACGATGTCGGTGGGGCCGCCGATCATCAGGAGATGCTCGACATTGTCGCGGCGGACCAGCACGAGGCGGCGCCGCCCATCGACCGCGGCCGCATCGATCACGGCTAGCCGCGGCATCCGCCCGCGGTTGGTGTTGGCTCCGAGGCGGTTACCGGCAAAGCGGCGGACCAGCCATGCGGCCAGACCGATCAGCGCCAATACGGCGATGAACGCAAAGAGGAACCACAGGATCTGCATATTACTGTCCCCGGCCATCTGGCCCTGCTTTCATGCTGGCGTCGACGGATGCGGGCTGAAGCGATCCGATCAGCGAATCACGCCCGAGATCAGCCTTATTTCTTAATTCCCCACGGCAGTCACGCCGCCCATGTTTACTAATAGACCAAGAATCGATTGTTCCAAAACGACTTCTAAGCCCACCTGCGCGCGCTGGTTAACGCAGCCATCGTGGCGAAAATGTGCACTTCCGGATGATTCGGAGACCTGCCTACGGCCTCCCGGAACAATTTAACCAGCCGTTAACCATACACCGGGCAAATTCTGCCTACCTCGGGGACGGCCCCAGAGGTTAACGGGGGCGCGGCGATGGCCATCAACGATCTACCGATCCTGTCGGCGCTGCGCACCAAGATGCAGTGGCATCAGGAGCGCCAGCGGGTGCTGGCCGAGAACGTCTCCAATTCGGATTCGCCGAACTTTCGGCCGCGCGACCTGGTCGAGCCGACCTTCGGCCGCAATGGCGCGCCGGTCGGCGGATCGATGGGCATGCTGCCGATGATGCGGACCGCCTCCGGCCATATCGCGGCCTCCGGCGCGCCGGAGAATTTCGACCATGACGGCGGCAAGAACGCCTTCATGACCAGGCCGGCCGGCAACGCCGTCAACCTGGAAGAGCAGATGCTGAAGGTCTCCGCCAACCAGATGGACTATGCGGCGGTGACCTCACTCTACAGCCGCAGCCTCGGATTGATCAAAACCGCCATCGGCAGGCGCTGACAGGTTTTTAGGGAGAAGGGATCATGGCCGACGATGGAAGCGATTTCGCCCGCTCGATGACGATTGCCACCTCCGGCCTGCGCGCGCAGGCCGGACGGATGCGGGTGATCTCGGAAAATATCGCCAACGCCGATTCGACAGCGCAGACCGCTGGCGGCGATCCCTACCGCCGCAAGGTGCCGACCTTCTCCTCCGCACTCGACCGCGCGCTGGATGCCAAAGTGGTGACGCTCGGCAGAGTGCGGCCCGACCAGTCGGCGTTCCGCGTCAAATACGAGCCGAGCAATCCGGCGGCGGATGCGACCGGCAATGTGAAATATCCCAACGTCAATCCGCTGGTCGAAATGACCGACATGCGCGACGCCCAGCGCTCCTATGAGGCGAACCTCAACATCATCAGTGCCACGCGGCGGATGATCCAGCGCACGCTCGATATCCTCAAGTCCTAAGAAACAGGAAGCGATCCAACATGGCCACACCGACAGTCGCCGCCAACGCCTATGCCAGCCTCGCCCGCATGATGGAGCGGGGCGGCGCCGAGAAGGGCGGCGAGACCGCAGGCCCCTCGTTCGGCGCGCTGGTGAAGGAAGCCATCGGCAGCGTCATGGATGCCGGCCGCAAGTCCGACGCCCAGACCGTGGCGATGACCTCGGGCCGGGCCAATGTGATGGATGTGGTGACCGCGGTCGCCGAGACCGACGTCGCGGTCTCGACCCTGGTGTCGGTGCGGGACCGGGTGATCCAGTCGTATGAAGACATCATGAAGATGCCGATCTGAGGCTTCCGTCATTGCGAGCGGAGCGAAGCAATCCATGGTGCCGCTTGCTGAGGCATGGATTGCTTCGTCGCTGACGCTCCTCATAATGACGGCGGAGGGTTTGGCGGATTGAAAAAGGACGCTTGAAATGACCGGTGCTGAAACCCTCGACGTGGCGCGCGATGCGATCTGGACCATCGTGGTGGTGTCGTCGCCCCTGATGATCGTCGGCCTCGTGGTCGGCGTGATCGTGTCGCTGTTCCAGGCGCTGACGCAGATCCAGGAACAGACGCTGATCTACGTGCCGAAGATCCTCGCGATCTTCGTGACAATGCTATTGGCGCTGCCGTTCATGGCTGACGCGATGCACGCCCACATGCTGCGGATATCGTCGCGAATCATCGGCGGTTGATGCACTGTGACTGAATGCGCATCGACATATCCCTGCTGCCGGCGCTGGCCGCGACCTTCGTCCTGGTGTTTGCCCGCATGGGGGCGATGGTGATGCTGCTGCCGGGATTCGGCGAGAGCAATATCCCGGCGCGAATCAAGCTCGGGATCGCGCTGCTCTTGACGCTGATCATCCTGCCGCTGCACCGCGCCGACTATCATGTCGACATCACGTCGGTGACGTCGCTGATGGTGTTGATGGTGCACGAGATCGTCATCGGCATCGTGCTTGGGGCGACCGCGCGCGTAACGTTGTCGGCGCTTGCAGTCGCGGGCTCGGTGATCGCCCAACAGCTCGGGCTCGGCTTCGTCACTGCGATCGATCCGACGCAGGGCCAGCAGGGCCAGCTCATCGGCAACTTCCTCACGATCCTCGGCATGACGCTGTTGTTTGCGACCGACACTCATCATCTGGTGCTCGCGGCGCTGAACGAGAGCTATAAGATCTTCTCCCCGGGCGCGACGATGCCGACCGGCGACGTCGCGGCGCTGGCGACGCGCGCCTTCGCGGAAGCCTTCAAGATCGGCCTGCAACTTTCGGCGCCGTTTCTCGTATTCGGTCTCGTCTTCAATATCGGGCTTGGCGTGCTGGCGCGGCTGATGCCGCAGATGCAGGTCTATTTCGTCGGCGTGCCGCTCTCGATCCTCGCCGGGTTCCTGATCCTCGCCGTGGTGATCGCGGCGATGATGGGGACCTATCTCGAATACTTCATCGGCGTCATGCACCAACTCACGCCGCTGAAATAGGGAGCCGCCATTAAGGAAGCGCGATGGCCGAGGATAGCGACGACAAAACGGAAGACCCTACGCAAAAACGTCTCGATGACGCACATGCGAAGGGCGATGTCGCCAAGAGCCAGGAGGTCAACACCTGGTTCGTGATCGCTGGCGGCACCTTGGTGCTGTCGACCTTCTCGACCTCGACGGCAGCAGGCATCCTGACGCCGCTGCGCAACCTGATCGCCAATTCCTGGATGATCAGGACCGACGGCCCGGGGCTGATGTCGCTGATGCAGACGCTCGTGATCGCTGTCATCGCGGCAATCGGCGTGCCGCTGCTGATGCTGATGCTGGCGGCGATTGCCGGCAACATGATCCAGCACCGCCTGGTGTGGTCTACGGAGTCGCTGACGCCGAAATTCAGCAAGATCTCGCCTGGCGCCGGCTTCAAGCGCATTTTCGGCAAGCAGGCGGCGGCGAATTTCCTCAAGGGCATCTTCAAGGTCGTCGCGCTCGGCGCGGTCATGACGGCGGTGCTGTGGCCGGAATGGCACCGGCTGGAATCGCTGCTTAGAATCGACGTCGCCTCGATCCTGCCCGCCACCACCAGCCTGACGTTGCACCTGCTGGGCGCTGTGGTGGCGATGCTCGCCGCGGTCGCGATCGCCGACTACTTCTTCCAGTACCGGCAATGGTACGAGCGGCAGAAGATGTCGGTGCAGGAGATGAAGGAGGAGTTCAAACAGTCGGAAGGCGATCCGCACATCAAGGGGCGCATCCGCCAGTTGCGGCAGCAGCGCATGAAGAAGCGGATGATGGCCGCGGTTCCCAAGGCGAGCGTGATCATCACCAACCCGACCCACTATTCGGTGGCGCTCGCCTACGACCGCGACATGCAGGCGCCGGTCTGCGTTGCCAAGGGCGTCGACAACATCGCCTTCAAGATCAGGGAGGTCGCCAAGGATCACGACATCCCGATCGTCGAGAACGTGCCGCTGGCCCGCGCGCTCTATGCAACCGTCGATGTCGACGAGGAAATTCCGGTCGAACACTATCACGCGGTCGCCGAAATCATCGGCTACGTCATGGGCCTGAAGCGTCGCGGGCTGTCGGGACAGCGAAGCTGACGCGGCATGGGACTCCGGGAATGGAACGAAAGCGGCCTGAGATGGGCTTAACCTGGGAAATCGCGGCCTGATGGACTTGCGCTCCAAGCTCCGATTGAGGCACTCAGGAGGACGGGCGAATCTGCGCGCCTTCACCGCCGACGGGCAGCTTCAGTCAATGACCGCCGAGACCGATCACAACCAGGCTGCCGAGCCGTTCGTGGCCCACGAACCGGCGCGGCGGAGCGGCAGCATTGTTCTGGTGCTGCTGGTGGCGGCCGGCCTCGTCGCGGTGGCGGTCGCGCTGATGACGATCGGCCGCGGCCAGGCACAGCCCTATATCCTTGGCGTGCTGGCGCTGCTCGCCATGGTCGGGCTGTTCAGCCTTTTCGCCTTTGCCGCCGGAATCGTCCGTTTCTCCGACCGTTCCACCGACGACCCCGTGATGGGCCGGATCGCCAACCACGCCTATGACGGGCTGGCGGTCACGGATTCGCACGGACAGGTGGTCTATTCCAACGCCGCCTATCTCGCGCTGACGGGGGCCTCGAGCCCGCAGGAGGTGCGGCCGGTCGAGCGCGTCTTCATCGGCAATCCGGATGTCTCCGAGGCCGTGTTCCGCCTGCTCAAGGCCGCGCGCGAAGGCAAGCGGCAGCAGGAGGAGGTCCGTATCGCCGGCCATGATGGCCTCCAGGGGCGGTGGCTCAGGATGCGGGTGCGCCCGCTCGGCCAGAGCAAGCGCGAACAGAAATATGCGGTGTGGTCGATCGCCGACATCACCCGCGACCGCGAGCGCCAGGAGGACGTGTTCAAGGAACTGCAACACGCGATCGAATATCTCGATCACGCGCCTTGCGGCTTCTTCTCGGTCACGCCGTCCGGCGAGATCGCCTATGTCAACGCGACGCTCGCGAACTGGCTCGACTACGACCTCGCCGAGATCGGCTCGGGCGGCTTGAAGCTCACCGACATCGTGTCCGGCGACGGCGCGGCGCTGCTGACCTCGATCGTGCCGGCGCCGGGTGAGGTGAAGACCGAAGTCTTCGACATCGATCTCAGGATGCGCAGCGGCAAGCCGATGCCGGTGCGGCTCTATCACAAGCTCGCCTTCGGCGCCGACGGCGCGCGCGGGGCCTCGCGCACGCTCGTCATCAGCCGCGCCCGCGACGAGCATCACGATCCCGAACGCGCCGCCGAAGTGCGCTTCATGCGCTTCTTCGACCATACGCCGATGGCGATCGCGACCGTCGACCGCGGCGGCAATGTCGTGCGCGCCAATGCGCGCTATGCCAAGCTGGCGCAAGGCCTGAGTGCGGATGGTGCTGCCACCAAGTCGATCTTCCGCGCGGTCAATCCGCGCGACCGCAGCCTGGTGATCGCGGCGATCAACCAGGCCGCCGAGGGCAGGGGCGACATCGCGCCGGTCGAGGTCATGCTCGACGGCGCCAAGGAACGCTGGGGCCACTTCTTCATCACTGCGGTGGAGGAGGACGAGCGCGATGCCGAGGCCGCGATCGTCTACATGCTCGAGACCACCGAGCGGCGCACGCTGGAAAACCAGATCAATCAGTCGCAGAAGATGGATATGGTCGGCCAACTGGCCGGCGGCATTGCGCACGATTTCAACAACGTGCTGTCAGCCATCATGATGGCGAACGATTTCCTGCTGAACGCACACAAGCCGACCGATCCGTCGTTCCAGGACATCATGCAGATCAAGCAGAACGCGACCCGCGCGGCGACGCTGGTGCGGCAACTGCTCGCCTTCTCGCGCCGCCAGACGCTGCGGCCGCAGGTGCTGGATCTCGGCGACGCACTATCCGACCTGACCATGCTGCTGCGCCGGCTGATCGGCGAGAAGGTGAAACTCGACCTCGTGCACGGGCGCGACCTCTGGCCGGTGAAGGTCGACGTCTCCCAGTTCGAGCAGGTGGTCGTCAACCTCGCCGTCAACGCGCGCGATGCGATGCCTGATGGCGGCAAGCTGATCATCAAGACCCAGAACGTGGCGGCGGAGGAAGCGGGCCAGCTCGCCTACAAGGGCCTGCCGGCGGCGGACTATGTGCGGATCGACATCACCGATACCGGCACCGGCATTCCGCTTGAGATCATCGACAAGATCTTCGAGCCGTTCTTCTCGACCAAGGAGGTCGGCAAAGGCACGGGGCTCGGCCTGTCGACGGTCTACGGCATCGTCAAGCAGACCGGCGGCTTCGTATATGTCGATTCCACGCCTGGCGAGGGCACCACGTTCCGCATCTTCCTGCCGCGCCACCGGCCCGAGCAGGAGGCCGCATCGGAGCCGCAGCCGACCAACGGCGCCAAGGAGGCTGCAGCCGAGCCGCCCAAGCCAAAACCCGACCTGACGGGGCAGGGTACGATCCTCTTGGTCGAAGACGAGGATGGTCTGCGTTCACTGAACGCCCGCGGCTTGCGTTCGCGCGGCTACAGCGTGATCGAGGCGTCCAACGGCGTCGAGGCGATGGAAGCCTTCGACGAGAAGAATGGCGAGATCGACCTCGTCGTCTCCGACGTGGTGATGCCCGAGATGGATGGCCCGACGCTCTTGAAGGAGATGCGCAGCCGCAATCCGGATCTGAAGATCATCTTCGTCTCCGGCTATGCCGAGGATGCGTTCGAGAAGAGCCTGCCGGAGAACCAGCAGTTCGCCTTCCTGCCAAAGCCCTTCACGCTGACGCAGCTCGTCGCTGCCGTGAAGGAGACGATGACGCTGTAATAACGTCATCGCCAGGGGAGGCGACGAAGCAACCTGCCCTCCGTGGTGGCAGTCTGCAGCGCCTCGCTCCGGTCGCAATGACAGGGTTAAGAAGCCGCTAAAACCCGTGAAAAGACGGGCTTTTGTCACATCCCCGCGACTGAGGGCCGCAGTGGTTGTTCCCGTTTACGGCTTCCCTTTTGGGCGGCCGTGCCCATCTTAGTGTCACTTTCCCCATTTCGGGGATTCAAGGAAACACAGATGAATTTCACGCAACACACGCGCGGAATTGTTCGGGCTATCGCGGTCGCGATCGCGCTGGCGCTGCCCCTCACGGCTATCAGCATCTCGGCGGCCGACGCCCGCGCCGGCGGCGGCTTCGGCTCCGGTTCCCGCGGCTCGCGGAGCTTTTCCGCGCCGCCCAGCACCAACACGGCGCCCGGCGCGACGCAACCGTTCAACCGCACCTATAGCCAGCCTGGCACCGGCATGAACTCGCCGGCCGCGAATTCGGGCGGCCTGTTCAACCGGGGCGGCATGGGCCGCGGCCTGCTCGGCGGCCTCGCCGCGGGCTTCCTCGGCGCCGGCCTGTTCGGCCTCTTGTTCGGTGGTGGCCTACTCTCCGGCCTCGGCGGCCTGACGTCGATCCTCGGCCTGTTGCTGCAGATCGGCCTGATCGTGCTGGTGGTGCGGCTCGCGATGTCGTGGTGGCAGCGCCGCCAGACACCGGCCGCCGCCTATGCCGGCGGACCGACACCTGCACCCGGCGTGGGCCCGCAGCCGAATTATCGCTCGGGCATGGGTTTCGGCCTCGGATCGTCCAACGCACCTCTGGAAATCGCGCCGGCCGACTATGAGGCCTTCGAGCGCCTGCTCGGCGAGGTCCAGGCTGCATGGTCAAATGAGGATGTCGGCAAGCTGCACTCGCTCGCGACGCCCGAAATGGTCTCCTACTTCTCCAAGGACCTGGAGGAGAACAAGGCTCGCAACGTCGTCAACAAGGTGACGAATGTGAAACTGCTGCAGGGCGATCTTGCCGAAGCCTGGCGCGAGGGCGAGTCCGATTACGCCACCGTGGCGATGCGGTTCTCGCTGGTCGACCAGACGCTCGACCGCACCACCAGCCGGCCGGTCGCCGGCAGCGAGCAGCCGCAGGAAGTGACGGAGGTCTGGACCTTCGTGCGCCGGCGCGGCAGCGACTGGGAACTCTCGGCGATCCAGCAGGCGAACTGATCGTCCGCTAGATAACGTAACATCGAGGCGCTGCGGTTCATTCCGCAGCGCCTTTTGCTTTGCGCGATTCATTTTCGCGGTCACAGCATCGGAATAATCAGTGCCGCTACGGGTTGATGTCGGAAGCCAAGAACAATCAGGAGGAGCAAATGAATATGCGTGCCATCATCGCGCCGACGTGTTTCGCACTTGCCGCTTTCGCGCTGCAACCGGCGCAGGCGCAGTCGGCCAATGCGAGCTTCTTCCTGACCAGCAACGGCATCGGCAATGGCGGCAATCTCGGTGGGCTTGCGGGCGCTGACAATCATTGCCAGACGCTGGCGCAGGCGGCGGGCTTCGGCGCGCCGAAAACCTGGCACGCCTATCTGTCGACACAGGCGGCCGACGGCCAGCCGGCCGTGAACGCGCGCGACCGCATCGGGAAAGGGCCGTGGCAGAATGTGAAGGGGGTGGTGGTCGCCAAGGATGTCGCCGACCTCCACAGCGCCGGCAACAATCTCACCAAGCAGACCGCGCTTTCTGAAAAAGGCGAGGTCATCAATGGCCGCGGCGACACGCCGAACCGTCACGACGTGCTGACCGGCTCGCAAGCGGACGGCACGGCGTTTGCCGCCAGCGAGGATCGCACCTGCAAGAACTGGACAAGCAGCACGCAGGGCACCGCCATCGTCGGCCATTCCGACCGCATCGGCCTGCGCGACGACGAGCCATCGAAGTCCTGGAACTCATCGCATCCTTCGCGCGGCCCCGACGGTGGCTGCTCGCAGGCTGACTTGAAGAGCACCGGCGGCGACGGCTTGCTGTACTGCTTCGCCGTGAACTGAAGTCCATGCCGCCAATCCCGGCCGCCTGGAGCGTGATCCGATTCCATCCAATCAGATCATGCGCCAGCGCGTGATGTCTCTTGGCTGAATCAGTCTCGCCGCAAGTTCACCTCTCCCGTAGGGAGAGGTCGCGCCGAAGGAGCGGGTGAGGGGGTGCGGCCCCTCGATAGAGCAAATCCACTCACCCGGCGTTACACGCCGACCTCTCCCTACGGGAGAGGTGAAGGGACGCAGCGCCATCGCGGACACGATTCGACCTCATCGCACCATGCTCCAGCAAGCGCTCAGGCGGCCTTCTTGGTGGCTATTTTCTTCGCGACTTTCTTCTTTGCTACCTTCTTGGGAGCTGTTTTCTTCTTCGCCACATAGGCCGCGACTTTCTTCGACGAATGGCCTACGGCAGCGACCGCGGCCTTCAACTTGGCCGGTGTGACTTTGAACTTCTTGGACCAGTAGCGCACTTCATAGGGCTCGCTAACCGCAATCCGCGCACGGTCCGCGGCGAGGTGCTTCTGCTCCTTGAAGTAGGCTTCCACCTTCTTGGCGGAATGTCCGACTTTCTTGACGGCGGATTTCAGCTCGGCCGGCGTGACCTTGAACTTTTTTGACCAGTAGGCGACCTCATAAGCTTCGTCCAACGCGATCCGCGCGCGATCACCAGCGCCGCGCTTCTTCTTGCTATCCGCCATCAATATTCTCCTGTCCGATCGGGAATCGGATGTTCCAAGGTCGGAACAGGTTAACATCGTCGCGCGTTTGCAAACAATTGCGATCACGGGGCAACAGAGCGCCGGCCACAGGAGTGTGGTGTTGTCATGAGCTTGTCACTGGGGAGGCATCGTCCATGCGCTATCAGCTCTACTACTGGCCCGATATCCAGGGCCGCGGCGAATATGTGCGACTCGCGCTGGAGGATGCGGGTGCTGATTATGACGATGTGGCGCGTGGCGCAGGCGGCACAAGCGCGATGATGGCGATGATGGAAGCGGGCAAGGGCACACCGCCCTTCGCGCCGCCGTTCCTCAAAGCCGGCAAGCTCGTGATCGGGCAGACTGCGAATATCCTGTTCTTTCTCGGCGCGCGCCATGGCCTGGCGCCGAAGGCCGAAGCGGCACGGCTTTGGGTGCATCAAATGCAGCTCACGATTGCCGATCTCGTGCTGGAAGTTCACGACACCCATCACCCGCTCGGGCCTAGCCTTTATTACGAGGACCAGAAGGCGCCGGCGAAGAAGCGCACCGCGGAATTCTGGAAGGAGCGGGTGCCGAAATATCTTGGCTATTTCGAAGATATTGTGGAGGCAAATGGCGGTGCTTACGTCAGCGGCCGCCGCCTGACCTATGTCGATCTGTCGCTGTTTCAGATCGTGGAGGGCCTCCGTTATGCCTTCCCGAAGCACATGCAGGCGTTCGAGGAGAACATTCCCCGCCTGGTCGAATTGCGCGATCGCGTCGCCGAGCGGCCGAACATCAAGACCTATCTGGCAAGCGAGCGGCGGATTCCGTTCAACGAGCAGGGCATCTTCCGCCGGTACAAGGAACTGGATCTTTGAAGCGTCGCTCTATCCGCTCGTCATGGCCGGGCTTGACCCGGCCATCCACGGTTTCGGTTGAACGTGGATGCCCGGGACAAGCCCGGGCATGACGGTGCATGAAACGACATCAACTGTTCTTGCCGTCGAACGGCGTCATCGCGAGCTTCGACAACTCGATGCCGTCGATGCAGCTCACGTTCAGCGCCACCACATCAGTGCCGTCGGGCTTCTTGCCGTAGGCAAACACCTCGGCGCCGCAGTCGATGCAGAATTGATGGCGGATGGCGTGCCGGTTGAAGAGATATTCCTTCAAGTTCTCCTCGCCGGCGCGGAGCTGAAAACTCCTCGGCGGCAGGAAGGCGAAATGCAGGCCCTTCTTGGTGCAGATCGAGCAGTTGCAATTGGTCACCATGGCAAGATCGGAGGTGCATTCGAAACGCACCTGTCCGCAATGGCACCCGCCGGTATAGGTTTTGCTGTCAGGCATCGTTCTTCCTCACCGCATCCCGGGGAAAGCATGATAACGCAACGGCTCGGTCCGGTCAGCAGGTCGCGGAAGCGCTATTCGTCCTTGCCGCGGGTGATCGCGATCGATGCCTCGGTCTTGGTGCGCGTGCAGTCCATGTTGAGGCGGCGGAAGCGCATGCTGACCTTGTCGCCGCGCAACAGGCCCATGCGCTTCAGGCAGCGCGTGGCGCCGGTCGTGGTGTCGTCCTTCGGCACGGTGAAGATGATCGCCGCCGCCGAGCTGACCAGTTGATAGAATTCCGGCTTCGGCTTCCGGTCGCCCTTGGCATAGAGCTCGATGGAGTAGCTCCTGCCGCGGCAGCCGAGCGACAATTCCCTGGTCGCGGGATGGGTCAGATAGACGATGTTGGCGGCCTTGAAGTTGACCTTGAGGCCGTCGATCTGGCTGGCGAGCTGCTTGGCGATGTCATCGCATTGGTCGGCGTGTGCCGGCAATGCGGCGAGGGCGGAGAAAAGCCCCAGCACGGCGGCGAGCGCTGCGCCTCGAAGACGCAATACGAGTGTTCTGGTCACGGATGCCCCCCCCTGCCGGCATGGAAAACCACACTGGTTCAATGCAGGGTCGAGCGGGTTGCGTCAATATGCGGGGGCCAGCCCTGCGCGAAACCGCAGGTGCCCCGGATCGCTGGCTAGCGTTCCCACGCCTTTCCTTTACGGCAAAAATGCTTAGAACGGCTCTAGATGCCGGGCCGACGTTCCCGGCCCCAACCCGAGATCATGCCCATGAACGCTCCCACCGCTTTCCCCGACCAGTCCAAGCCTGTTCCGCCCTACAAGCACACGCCGTTGTTCCCGCTGGGGCAGGACACGACGCCGTACAAGAAGGTCACGGCGGAAGGCGTGCGGGTCGAGAAGGTGCTGGGACGGGACATGCTGGTGGTGTCGCGCGAGGCGCTGCGGGCGCTATCGGAGGCCGCCTTCGGCGAGATCAACCATTACCTGCGGCCGGGGCACCTCAAGCAGCTTCGCAATATCCTCGACGACAAGGAAGCCAGCGACAACGACAAGTTCGTGGCGTTCGATTTCCTCAAGAACGCCAATATCGCCGCCGGCGGCGTGCTGCCGATGTGCCAGGACACCGGCACCGCGATCATCATGGGCAAGAAGGGTTGCAACGTCATCACCGAGGGCGATGACGAGGCGGCGCTGTCGGAAGGCGCGCGCGACGCTTACTTGCGACGCAATTTGCGCTATTCGCAGGTGGCGCCGCTGTCGATGTATGAGGAGAAGAACACCGCCAACAACATGCCGGCGCAGTGCGAGATCTACGCCGAGGGCGATGATGCCTACAAGTTCATGTTCATGGCCAAAGGCGGCGGCAGCGCCAACAAGAGCTTCCTGTTCCAGGCGACGCCGTCGGTGCTGACCAAGGATCGGCTGCTGGCATTCCTGAAGGAGAAGATCCTCACGCTCGGCACCGCGGCGTGCCCGCCTTATCATCTCGCGATCGTGATCGGCGGCACCTCGGCCGAACTTTGCATGAAGACGGTGAAGCTCGCCTCCGCCCGCTATCTCGACGCGCTGCCGACGCACGGCTCGCCCGACGGCAACGCCTTCCGCGATCTGGAGATGGAGCAGGAAATCCACAAGATGACGCAAAGCTTGGGCGTCGGCGCGCAGTTCGGCGGCAAGTATTTCTGCCACGACGTGCGCGTGATCCGGCTGCCGCGCCACGGCGCCTCATTGCCGATCGGGCTCGGCGTGTCCTGCTCGGCGGACCGCCAGGTGCTCGGCAAGATCACCAAGGACGGCGTCTATCTGGAGGAGCTCGAGCATAACCCCGCGCAGTATCTGCCGCAGGTCGAGCAGTCGCTTGGCGGCGACGTCGTCAAGATCGATCTCAATCAGCCGATGAAGGATATCCTGGCTACGCTCTCAAAGCATCCGATCAAGACGCGCGTATCGATGACCGGCACCATGATCGTCGCACGTGACTCCGCGCACGCCAAATTGCGCGAGCGGCTGGAGAAGGGCGAGCCGCTGCCGGATTACTTCAAGAACCATCCGGTCTATTACGCCGGTCCGGCCAAGACGCCTGATGGCTACGCGTCCGGCGCGTTCGGTCCGACCACGGCCGGGCGCATGGACTCCTTCGTAGACCAGTTCCAGGCCGCCGGCGGCTCGATGGTGATGGTGGCGAAAGGCAACCGCGCGCCGGCGGTGCGCGAAGCCTGCAAGAAGCACGGAGGCTTCTATCTCGGCTCGATCGGTGGCGCCGCGGCGAACCTCGCCGAGCACTGCATCAAGAAGGTCGAGGTGGTCGAATATCCCGAGCTCGGCATGGAAGCGATCTGGCGCATCGAGGTCGTGGATTTTCCAGCCTTCATCATCATCGATGACAAGGGCAACGACTTCTTCAAGGAGTTGAACTTGGGTTGAGGAGGCGTAGCCTCACGATGTGTCATGGCCGGGCTTGACCCGGCCATCCATCGTTCAAAGGAGATGGATACGCGGGTCAAGCCCGCGTATGACGACTGAGTTTGCAGCAAATGCCGCGCCAATAATGGCGCCGCTTTACGCCCTTGTCCCCGTGAACGGGAAGCTGCCCATCGGGCCGATGCCCATTTCGCCGGCGATGCTGTCGCCCGTCACCTTTCCGGTGAATTCGAGCGTGAGCGGCATCGGGTTGGTGATGGAAACCTTCCAGGCGACATCGTCGCCGTTGGCGGTGCCGTCGAAGATCTCGGCCGAGCTGCCTTCGGCGCCCTGCGTGCCCGTGAGCGTGCCGCCCGAGTTCTTCAGCGACAGGGTCGCCTGACGATCGCCCATCGGCGTGCTCATGGTGAGATTCCAGTTTCCGTCCACCGCCATGCCTGTCTCCCCGAGGTTCAATGGTGAAGCTTGGTCGGCGGGTATAGCCTATCTGCGCGCGCAAGCCCAACGCTGTATTTCCGCCCTGCGATGATTAAGCGCGGGCGGCGGCGCGCAAGCGGCTCGTCACAATGATGCGGAAGAGGACGTATTGGATCGCGAAGGCGGCGATCTTCAAGCCGGCGGCTACCACCGTCACATAGGTCGCCCACAGCTTGATGTCGCCGGTCGCGGCCACCGCGATGGTGCCGGCGCCGATCGCGAACATCAGTGCCGCCCAGGCATAGCCGGCGAGGGTGACATATTCCGGAATGGTCTGCACCACGATCGGCGGCATGTAGCGCAGCATCCAGCCGCGCTTGAGCATGATCGCGCCGATCGCGAAATGCGCAATCGCCGGCTTTGCCAGCACGAAGCGCAGATCGTGGGTGAGCAGGGTGGCGCTGCCGAGCACGATCACCAGCGCCAGGCTCGCCCAGGTCATGAAGCCGAGCGTCTCGCCCTTGATGCGGGAATGCACCACCTGTGCGATCGCGCCGGCAATCGCGATCCCCGTCGCGAGCAGAACGTTATCGGTGGCGAAATAGACCGCCAGGAACACGATGGTCGAGAAGAAGTCGGAGGCGAGCCTTGCGAAGACGTCCTTCATCGTGGTGTCCTTCCAGCGATACTCAGTTCGCAGTGGGCAACGCATTGACCGGATGGGCACCGTATTTCGTCATCCGGTAATGCGGGTACCACTTGGTGAAGAAGACGGCACTATTGCGCGCGGCGAACGCAATCAGAAGCCCGCTCCACAGCGGCAGGCTCGGCATGTAGACGATGGCGATGTTGCCGACCATCATCAGCAGCGCCGCGATGGTCCAGGCCCAGGTGATGACGTAGTTGACGCGCAGGAAGCCGGGTTGCTGCACTGTGTTGGCGTCGACCACTTCGCGCGCATATTGCAACGTGAAGGGACGGCGGGCCAGGATCGAGCCGAGCGAAACCACGAAGATGCCAGTGTCGACGGCGAACCTCACCGACGCGGTGCCGAGGTGCTGATCGACGAAGGCGACATAGAGGCCGATTGCAGCGAAGGTGGTCACCGAGCCGACGCCGAGGATCTTGATCGAGAGGCCACGCATCACGTCGAATGCGATGACCGCGAGGCAGATCGCCGCGGCGGCAAACAGGCTGGCCGTCGCCGACGTCACCAGCAGCAGGGCTGCGAAAGCACCATAGGGGGCGAGGATGAGGAAAATCGTCATGGCCGCCTCTCTGTGCTAATCTTGACAATGTAAAGATAAACTAGAGGTGTCCTGAGAAGGAGTCAAACGAAATCTTTACAGTGTCAAAATAAAGGCGAGGTCGAATAAGTCGGAATGATTTCAGTCGTTTAGGGCAACATCATCCCGGGGCGCGCGTTAACGCGAACCCGGAATCTCGAGCCCACAACCTCCAAATTCCGGGTTCATCGCGTTGCGATGCCCGGAATGACGGGAGAGCGGGCGCGCGGGCTCAATTCGCGCCGACCCAATTGCCGTGGAAGCCATCGGGTACGCGGTGGCCGAGATGGACCAGTGCGATCGGGCCGGCCTGGACGTCGCGCGCGTTGAACACGGCGAGGTCGCTGCGATTTTCCCGGGCGCGCCAGACCACTGCGAGCAGCCAGCCGTCGCCCTCGGGCGCATCGCTCCCGCGCTCGACGAACACCGGCTCCGAGATGGTGTCGCCGGCGGGCAGCAGATAGTGGTCGCGGCGCTTGCCCGTGCCATCGACGTGCACGATGCCGGAGAGCGCGCCGAACATCGGCAGTGCAGGATTGGCGCAGGCGTACCAGCCATGGGCGAAAGCATAGCCGGCATGGCGATCGTCGATGCGCGGGAATTCGCCGGTGAGGTCGTCGAGATAGGTTTGCGTGAAACGGTCGGTATTGCCGGCGAGATCGAAGGTCCAGCGGCAATAGCGCGCGCGGTTCTTCTTCGGGTCCGTCGGCGAGCCGTCCGGATGGTTGAACAGTGGCGCTTCCTCGAACTGCATGACGTCGGCGATGATGTGGCTGCCTTCCTCCCAGGCGTTCACGACGTGGAAGACGTAGCAGCTCTCGGCGCGGAACCAGGTGATGTCCTGCGCGGAGGCGCTCCGCTTCATCACGCCGACATAGGCGCCTTTCTCGGGCTCCCAGGCATATGGCGCTTTCCCCCTCATCGCCCGCTCCATGCTGCCGGTGACCGGCAGGATCGGAAACAGCAGATGGTTCTCCGTGACGATGAAGTCGTGCACCATGCTGGCATAGGGCGATTCAAAACGCTCGAAGCGTGTGACCACACCGGACGAATTGACCGAGCCGAAGGAAAGGGCAGGGGTCAGAGGGCCCGCGGCGTTGTAGCCGAAGAATACGAGCTCACCGGTCTTCGGGTCGATCTTGGGATGCGCGGTGAAGGGGCCCTGGATGGCGCCGTTATAATCGCAATAACCTGTTCGCTTCAGTGTGCCGGGCTCGATCTCGGTCGGCAGATGGCCTTCCTCGAGCGCGAGCAAGCGGCCGGCATGGAAGATGATGTTGGTGTTGGCGACGCCGCCGTCAGTGGTGGTCGCCGGCGGCGCATCCGGAAGCTTGCGGCCGAAGCCGCCGAACAATGCGCGGCCGGCGTCATGCTCGGCCTGCCATTTCGGCGTCCGCACCCAGCGATTGCGATAGCTGGCGCGGCCGTTCTCGAGGTGGAAGGCGTGCAGCATGCCGTCGCCGACGAACCAATGTGCGCCGGGGGACTCGAATTGCGGATTGGGCCCGTTCCGATAGAGCGTGCCGTTAAGCTCACGTGGCAGCTCGCCCGATATTTTCAGTAACGGCGCATCCGCTTCAAAAGGGATCGGCGCCAGGTTGGTCCGCGGTGTCTCAGCGATCGTCTGATCAAGCATCGTCACTCCCTCCATGTTATCTTTACGTTGTAAAGATACCGATACAGGTGGCGCTGCCGACCGTCAAGCAAAATCTTTACAGTGTCAAAATTGCGACATATAAGGATTCGTATGACGAGATTGTCGAGAGAAAACAAGGCGAAGGCGTCACCGCCGAGAACGCGGAAGACGACGAAACAAGCGGCCGCGAGGCCGGCGCGCCGGCAGCGCAGGTCGGGCGAGGCGCCCTATCATCATGGCGCGCTGCACGAGGCGCTGTTGACGGCGGCAGAGCGCGTGCTCGAGCGCGACGGGCTGGCGGGGCTGACCTTGCGCGCGGTGGCGCGCGAGGCCGGCGTTTCGCATGCCGCGCCGACGCATCATTTCGGCGATCTGGCTGGCCTGCTCAGCGAGCTCGCCGCCATCGGCTTCCGCCAGTTCAACGATGCGATGCGCGCCGCCGTCGCAGGCGGCGCCACCATCGCGGAGAAGGGGCTAGCGCGCGCAAAGGCCTATATCGCCTATGCGCAGGCGCATCCGGGCATGTACGGCCTGATGTTCCGCACCGAGCGGCTCGACATGTCCAGACCCTCGCTGCACGAGGCCGCAAGCGCCGCCTTCGGCGGCCTTGCCGGTGCGGTCGGCGAAAGCCGCCACGAGCATATCGAGGAGCAGAAGCTGTCGCTCGACCAGGCTGCTGCGATCGTGCGTGCCTGGTCGCTGGTGCACGGCTTCACCACGCTGCTGCTTGACGGCCGCCTGTCCGACGTCCTGAAGCGGCTGCCCGAGGGCACATCGGCCGAGACATTGCTGGATGCGATGCTGCACAGTTCGGCCTTCCGTCCACCGGCCAACTAAAAATGGTTGAGATTGGTTGGTTTACCCACCGCGCGGCAGTCTTTTGGTGCCGTCGACGTGTAGCTGCTGTTGAATGTTTGGGCGTTTGAGAATGGTCAAGACTGCCGGCCAGCAGGATGGCGACTACGCATGCATTATGACAAGCTTCATCATGCAAGCCTTCATAGCGGAACCGCGATGAGATGGTGATCTCATCTCCTTGTTTGAGCGTGATCTTTTCGGAGAGCCGCTTCCCACTTGACCGGATCATGCTTTATTCAGACGCGTTCATTGTGGGCAAGCTTCAACGGCAAGCGCGAAACACCTGACAGCGGCGCTGAATTGTCCTAGAAGAGCGGCTCCGCACAGCCGTCGCTCGTGCGAAGCGTCCGTTCATTCAACATTACCATGCCCTCGATATCGCCCAATAAACCCTATCGCGTCGGCCGTTCCCGCACCGGACTCGGCCTTTTCGCCACCAAGCCGATCAAGAAGGGTAGCAGGATCATCCGCTATTTCGGGCCGCTCCTGGATTCCAAGAAGAAGGAAGAGGACGAGATCGAGAACAAATATCTGTTCGAGCTCACCAACCGGTGGACCATCGACGGCTCGATCCGCGAAAACGTCGCCCGCTATATCAATCATTCCTGCAAGCCGAATTCGGAATCCGACGTCAAGCCGCGCAAGCGCAAGATCTATATCCGCGCCATCAAGAACATCGAGCCCGGCGAGGAGATCAACTACGACTACGGCACCGATTATTTCAAAGCCTATCTGAAGCCGATCGGCTGCAAGTGCGATTCCTGCGAGAAGAAACGCAAGAAGAAGCGCGCCGAGGCGCGGGCGGAACGGCTCAGGCTAAAGGAGAAAGCCGAGCGCAAGGCGAAGCGGAAGGCCGAGAAGGTCGCCAAGGAAAAGACCAAAGCTCAAGACAAAGCCAAAGAAAAGGCGAAAAAGAAGAACGGCAAGGCCAACGGCAAGTATCTGAACGGCTCGGGCCGCCCCAAGCCTGCCGGCAAGAAGGTGGTCGCCGGAAAGCGCAAGAGCTCAGCGACGGCGCTACACGCCTAGATTGGCTTGACCGCCTTTGGCCGCGCCGGATAGGCGCATTCGGCGAGCGTCGTTGCATCGAGCTCGCGCAAGAAGGCTTCGCGCGCCGCGGCCAGTCTTCCCTTCAGGCGGCAGCGCGGCGTCAGCACGCAGGCGCCGCCATCCTCACGAAAACATTCGACCAGCGCCTGGTCGTTCTCCAGCGCGCGCACGACCTCGCCGAGCGTGATCGCCTGCGGCGGTCGCGCCAGCGCAAAACCGCCGCCAGCCCCGCGCTGGGTGGTGATGAAGCCGCTGTCCGCAAGGTTCCGCACGATCTTGGCCAGGTGATTGCGCGAAATGCCGAATTCGGCCGCGATCTCGGTGGTCGCAAACGAGCGCGTCGGCTCGCCCGCGAGCCGCATCAGGGCGCGCAGGGCGAAATCGGTGAACAGAGTGAGGCGCATGGGAGCCCCGCAAAAATCCGGTTTTGCGAACCTGCCATACTGCCCTAAATGGGTATTTAGAATACCTATTTGAGGAGAGCTGGCATGACAGGGGCAGAGCGGCGCGAGCAGATCACGGCCGAAATCGTCGCCAAGACCGGTATCACCGAGGCCATGATCGAGCACCTCGTGCACGGCTTCTACGCCAAGGTCCGCGCCGATGCGGTGCTTGGGCCGGTGTTCGAAGCACGCATCCGGGATTGGGGGCCGCATCTGTCGCAAATGTGCGCATTCTGGTCGTCGGTCGCGCTGATGACCGGCCGCTATCACGGCACGCCGATGGCAAAACACCTGCCGCTGCCGGTCGACGCCGATCATTTTGACCGCTGGCTCGAATTGTTCGAACAGACCGCCCGCGAACTCTGTCCGCAGGAGGCGGCCGCGCATTTCATCGAGCGCGCGCAGCGGATCGCTGCCAGCCTCGAACTCGGCATCGCCGGCGCTCAGGGCGTGATGCTCGGCAAGGGCGAGCGGTTTCGGCGCGGCGAGGAGGGAGCGGCGCAATAACACACGAACGCCGTGACAAGACCGCAAGATCGGTCGAGCGCGTCATGTCTGTGTGCGCATAGCTGGCGCTGCCACGGAGGACAGAACGATGAAGGCGGCGCTTCAAGACTACCATGCCCGGATGCAGCGGGTGCTGGATCACATAGACCGGCATCTGGACGACGATCTGGACCTGGATGCACTTTGCAGCGTCGCAGCCTACTCGAAATATCATTTCCACCGGCAGTTCACGGCGACCTTCGGGCTGTCCGTGCATCGCTATATCCAGCTCGCCCGCATGAAGCGCGCTTCATACCGGCTAGCCTACAGCGATGCCCAAAGCGTCACGGACATAGCGATGGATGCCGGTTACGATGCACCGGACGCCTTCGCCCGCGCCTTTCGGCGACGGTTCGGGCAATCGCCTTCGTCGTTCCGGCAGTCTCCCGACTGGGAGCCGTGGCTTGCGGCCTTCGGGCCTCTCGACAACGCAAGGAGCAAGCTCATGCAGAAGACTTTTACCACTGACGACGTCACGATTCGCGATGTGCCCCCCATGCCGGTGGCGATCATGGAGCATCGGGGCGACCCGGCGACGCTCGGCGCCACCATCCAGCGGTTCATCGCGTGGCGCAAGGCCGCTGGCCTGCACCCCAAGACAAGTGCGACCTTCAATGTCTGGCATTCCGAGCGGCGTCCTGCGTCGCCTGCCGATTATAGCGTGGACCTTTGTGTCGGGACCGACCAACCGATCGAGGCGAGCGGTGAGCAGATCAAAGCCGGCGAGATCCCTGGCGGACGCTGTGCGGTGCTGCGCGTCGTTGGCAACACCGACAATCTCGAGCCCGCCGCGCTCTACCTTTATCGCGACTGGCTTCCGGCCAGCGGCGAGGAAGCACGCGACTTCCCGATCTATTGCCAGCGGCTGAGCTTCTTCCCGGAGGTGCCGGAGCATGAGGCGGTCGCGGAACTATTTTTGCCTCTGAAATAGCGCCCTCTGACGGCGGCCTGTCCCTTCCGATCGCAAGAAACGGACAGGCCGCTATCCACCCAATCTCGGTCTTTATGGTTCACGGCCTAGACCTTCTCGGCGTGATCCATCGCCATTTGCTCGCGTTGCGCGGCCTGTTCCAGATTGCCAATCAGGCGCTGGAGCAGATCAATCAACATTTTGATTTCACCGTCGCTCATGCCCGCAACGGCCATTTCATTGCCGGCGTCCACGGCTGCATCGATCTCGGGAAGTATTCCGAGCGCCTTGCGCGTTATTGAGATCAGGCTACTGCGGCCGTCATCGGGATCGGGGCTGCGCTTGATCATGCCGTCGCGTTCGAGCCGCGACAGGAGCTGAGCCATGCTCGGCTGCTCGATCCGGGCACATAGCGCCAGGTCCTTCTGGGAGAGCTTTTGTCCTGCCCTCAACATGTTGAGAACGGGGAAGCCGGCAACGCCGATTCCCAACGGCCGGAACTTGGCATCCGCCAGGCGGAGGAGCAATCTCGCCGCCCTGTTGATGAGATGGCCCGGCCGCTCGTGTAGCTCCCATTTTCGCATCGTCATTTTCTCTTGCATAGGGTCCTATACAAATATATAGGCTCCTATATGTAACCTGGATGCAGCCCGAAGAGTAGGCCATGATCGCAATTGTGGGCGGGGGAATGGGCGGACTTTGTCTGGCCAGCGTGCTGCATAGACATGGCATCGCGGCAGTCGTCTACGAGGCCGATCTCTCGGCCACCCTTCGTCACCAGGGTGGGATGCTCGATATTCATCAGGATACAGGCCAGGCCGCATTGCAAGCCGCGGGTCTGCTTGAGGCCTTTGCCAGCCTTACTCTGCAACATGGCGATGCCTTGCGCGTCCTGGACAAGACAGGCGGGGTGCGACTGACTGATGACGGCGATGGCTTGCGGCCGGAAATCGACCGGGGCACGTTGCGCAATCTGCTGCTGTCCTCTCTGCCGCCGGGCCTTGTTCGCTGGAATGCGCGCGTGACCGGAGTAGGTAGGGCGGATGGCGGGTTCAAATTGTCGTTCGCCGACGGCAGCGTCGCGACGGCAGACCTTTTGATCGGCGCTGATGGAGCGTGGTCAAAGGTCCGCCCGCTCGTCTCGGAAGCCGTTCCGATCTATTCGGGCATCAGCTTCGTCGAACTGCGCTATCTCGATGCCGACAAGAGACATCCGACGGCGGCCGCCCTGGTTGGCAAAGGATTCATGCTCGCGCTCTCGGACGAACGAGCCATCATCGGCCATCGGGAGCCCGATAGCGAGTTGTGTATCTACGCTGCCCTCAAGGTCGCGGCCGATTGGTCCAGACGGCCTGTTTCTCGCGACATGCTGCACCGGCACTTTCACGACTGGCATCGTGATTTTCATGAAGTGCTGGCCAACAGCGATGGCGATCTCCTGCCGAGGCCAATCTGGATGTTGCCGGAGGGACATCGCTGGCCGCGCACTCCAGGCGTGACGCTGCTCGGGGATGCCGCTCACCTGATGTCGCCCTTCGGCGGAGAGGGGGCAAATCTGGCCATGATCGATGGTGCCGACCTGGCCAGGGCCATCATCGAACATACCAACGACATCGAGCGTGCCCTTGCGATCTACGAAGCCAAGATGTTCCCACGCGCCCGGGAGAAGGCCGCCGAATCCGCCGCCAATCTCGAACTCTCGTTCGAAGCGAATGCCCCGCAGGGGATACTGGAGTTCTTTGCAAGTCACAGCTTGCAGCCTTGTTGATGATTCAGCGGAACAGCCGGCGGAGCTGACGCATGAGGCGCAATGGACAAAGCCGCTTCGCCGCTCTGGTCTCGGCGGCCTGCACCTGTGCGACGACGTAGACGCCGGTCGAGTAGACCAGCGGTTCCGGTAGCTGCAGTGAACGCGCGATCAGCGATGTCGCCAGATTGAGCAGCCATGCAATGATGTCGGCGGCGGACGGGAAGGGGCTCGGGTCGGGTCTCATGGTCATCTCCTCGTGCCCTTCGAAGATGATCCGGTCCGCGCGCCTTTTCGATTACCTCGCACGTAAGAGCTTTCGATTACCTCGGACGCAGGACAGGAGACTGTTCGAAGACGTCCTAAGATGTTCGATGGTGTTCGCACATGCTTAGAACCCTTGAAGACTAGGGGTTTTTGCGTACATTCCCGTTCGGCGCTGTTTGTTCTCATTCGCGTCCAGCCGCAGATTTTGTTGGCATTTTTGTTGGTGTCGGAAGAACAAACGTAGCGGCACAATTCCGACCTTCCGAGACGCGAGAATCGAAGCAGATGGCAAGCAATCAGGTTAGCCCGCACGCGAAGGCCGAGCAGATCAGGACCGACGTCGACTGTCGTGCCGCCAAACCGAAATTCGAGAACAGCACTTGGACGGCCACCAAGATTTCTGACGTGACAGGCGGTGGTCTTTATCTCTTCATCAAGCCGGACCTGAACAGGCCGGGCAAGGCCGCTTCCAAGCTCTGGCAGATGGCATATCGCTTTCACGGCCGACAGAAGACCTACTCCATCGGACCTTACGGCGATGGCACCGGCGGCACCGTCTCGCTCTCCACTGCACGTCAGAAGCGCGACGCCGCAAAGGCGCTGCTCGCACAAGATCCACCACTCGATCCCTCCATCGAAAAGCAATTCGAAAGACATCGTCAGGCGGCCGAACGCCCTTTCGGCGTCTGGATCGATGAATGGCTCGCAGAGAAGAAAACCGAGAAGATCAAGCGCGGTAGACTTGTCACAGTGCGCAGTCCTGAAACTATCGCGCTGCTCGAACTGTGGGCTGGCTACCTGAAGGATCGTTTCGGCAAGCTCTGTCGGAAAGACATCAAGCGCCCCGATGTTCTCGGTTTCTTTCGGGCGATGCAGGCTGAAGGCAGGCTAGAGACCCGTGACCGCGTTCACAGCATCGGTTCGCAAGTCTGCGACTACGCTGACCTCGAAGGCGATGGCTACAATCCATTCCGTTCGTGCAAGAAGCAGCTGACCGTCAACGTTTCGACGCCGCGGCCCGGCGTCACTGATCCGCAGGACGTGGTTCGCCTTTTCAGGCTGGTCATGCCGACATGGGCGAAGGCCAGATTTGGCGACCCGCTTGGTGATGCACTTCGGCTGAATGCACTGACCGTCCCGCGCCCCGGCATGATCAACAACATGGAATGGTCAGAAGTCGACTGGGATACCGAGCGGTGGACTATTCCTGCTGCTAAGATGAAGACCGGCTGGGATCATGTCGTACCCCTGTCGCGACAAGCCCTCGCTATCCTGCGGCGCGTGCGGAAAATTAATGGCAATCGGCGCTACGTGTTCGCTTGTGGCGAAGATGCACCGTTGTCCGCTCGAGCGCTTTGTTGTCGGCTGCGTACGCTCGGCATCGACACCAAGACCGAACATTGCGCACATGGCTTCCGCACGACGTTCTCGACGCTTTGCCACCATGAGGAGATCAAAGAAGCCAAGGCCTGGGATGGCGACGTCATCGAGCTGCAACTTGCGCATCTCGAAAGTGACTCGGTAAAGGCGATCTACAAACGGCACGGACCGCTGGCCCTGATCGGCTCGCGCACCAAGCTGATGCAGCATTGGGCTGACCGGATCGATGGCTTTGCCGGTTCAAAGAAAATTGTGCCGATCAAAACAATCCTTGAAACCTGCACAAGTAGCTAGAGCGCCTTGCTTCATGTACTCGGCTCAATGCGAGGGAGGGACATATGATAGGCATCGATGGAATCAGCATCGATCATGGTCTGGCCCTCCATTTTGTAGGCGATGATCTTTCCCTTCTTGATCAGCTTGTAGGCCTTGGTTCGGCCGAAACCGCCTCGCTCCAACGCCTTTTTCAACGGAATTAGATTGCGTTTTTGGCGGCGCTCACCCGTCATCGCCTTCGATCCCTCCCACGCTTCGCTGTCCATCCCTCTCCGCCGCTGAGATGGGGTCAACGTCGGCGGTCTCGTATAGCTAACGGCGGCGTGTTTTCGGAACAGCGCGCGCCTGACATCCGACTTTGTGAATTTGGTTCTCGACACGAGGTTGAACGCAAGATGGAAACGAGTGGCAGGGAGGAAGGCGGCTGCGTCAATTCATTCAATCATGGGCTTCATTCGTCTCTCCAGTGAAAGCCAAGAAAGAATCAAGCATTATGGGACAGCTGAAAGAGCCAAGAATGATTTTGGGCCAGCGAGATCGGAGGAGGACACACGGATCATTTTCCGGTGAGTGGCTTTTCGCGCCATCTTTTTGGGTGACCAACTTTGCTGAACGCGTGCCAAGCTGTCGCCTTTATTGCTTCGGTTAGCTCAAGTTTCGCGCTGACGCATCAGGGCGAAAGTACAGTCCTCTGAACGAGATAGAAGACGCCCGTTGCAGGACGTGTGCACCGGCAGATTAGCAAGGAGCTGCACTCGGAAAATGTGAAGCAGTCACATCTTACGTCCTGCATCAGCCTGTACTGCATCAGATTGCGCGAAAGTTGCCGGCGCGGATAGCACGGAAAGAGTGTCCCACACGTTGATCTGCAGACCGTTGGGCCACACTTCAGCAAACCGGGTAACCATCGCAGTATATACGTCGGTCAAGGCCCAGACGCTCCGAGAGCGCGGCGTCATCGCCCCAGCAACCAACGATCGATGCCGAGCACAGCGTGCCCTTGTCTTGGAAGCGAGGTCGAAGCGTGCTTGTTTTCTTGATCTGAGACTCGCTGATTCTGAGGCTGACGCTTCACCTGGGCACAGGCGCCGCAACCACATCCCGATCAGAGGAAACTTCGGAATCTGGCGAGTTTGGTGATGTGATCGGCTGACAAGACTTCCGTTATGAGCGGAGGCTGTGGCGCGGTGTGGATTTGGTAAAGATGACGTGTGGCCTCAGGCTTGGTCATAAACTCTCCTATGCAGTCGTCCAGCGTGCCTTCCGCCAGTAGATAGGTGCTTCTGTCTGCACGACGTTCATTGTTTATGGAGGGCCATTTGCGATGCATCGCGGGCGCATCGAATCGAATGTGAATGTCCTCCGCGTCCGTCATCTCTGTACTCGATCCTTCAACGCGCCTGCTCTGTCCTCTGAAGAGCCGGGAAGTGGCCTCATTGCGTCATGATGCGCCATCACACTGTCACCTTTGCCGAAGCCGCGTCGAGTTCTTCGCAAACGGCGCAAAGCGGCCGCGCTCACTGATCAGCGTTCGCTCGCAGGCAGCAACCCCGCTAACGCCTTGGCTTCCGATTTGAGAGCATCGATTGCCGCCTTGCGGGCACCGGCATTGAAGCGAGTCCTGATCGCTGACACTGAAAGGGCGCCCCTCAGTTCGCCGTGTACGTCAATCAACGGCACGGCCGCCGCAGCGACCTCCGGGTCCCGCTCTCCGATCGAAACATAAAAGCCTCGGTCGCGGATTTTCTTCCCTTCGACGTTCGCTGGCTCGCGGTATACAGTGAGAATTCGCCCGGCGGCGCCCCGATCAATGGGCAATCGCTGACCTTCTTCGAGATGATGTCGAACTGAACGTGGAGAATTGACGCGGTAAAGACAGATACGTTCGTCCTTATCTGCAACATAAAAGGATGCAGTTTCTCCAGTTGCCTCGACCAGTCGACGAAGCGATGGCCGGATGACTTCGCCAAGATCAAGGCTGCGCTGATAAAGCGCCCCAAGACGCCACAACTCCGGTCCTGGTCGAAACAACCGGTCCGCGCCGCGGACGAGAAAGCGGTCAGCCTCCAACGAAGAGGCCAACCGCAGCACTGTGCTCTTGTAGAGGTCCGCCGTCTCCGCGATCTGCGTCAGTGTCATCGCAGTACGCTCCGCGTTGAAACTTTTCAGGATCGCGAGCGCTCTGCTGACCGCGTCAACTCCTGTCTTGCTCATTTCTGCTCCGGTTCTGTACAGCAGAACAACTATCAGATTTAGGGGGCCAGAATTCACTTTAGAAAACGAAGAAAGCGGTTCTGTAGCTCAGAATGATGGACTTTTCTCCTAAGTAGGACTATGGTTTGTACGTAACGGACCAGTTCTGAGGCGTGAAATAAGGCTAGCCGTTGACTTGCGCGAGGTGTCGATCCGCTGAGACTGATTGGTGGCTCGGCGGATGGCGTCTGGGGTTCTATGATCCCACGATCCAGATGCAGGCGCAGGGGAAGGAGATCTCGTGCGTCTTCCTGCCGCAACAACATACCCGGCGTTCTTCTCGGGGTGCGCAGCCATGTTGCCGCCAACATGCCAATATGACGAGCGGCGCCGAGCTCGAGGGCCTGAAGCTCGGCATCACGGCTTCTGGTTGCTGGACGGACAGAATGGCGCGCCGTTGCATCGAGAAGTCAGGATTGGGGCCGCGCGACGTCAACAGCAACGCAGTCGGGAGCGATGCGCCGGACATGGTTGCGCTCTGACCAAAAAACGTCGAGGCGCTGGTCTGTTTCGATCGCATTGCGACCCTGCTCTCGAGGAAGATTGCCGCCAATTCGCTGTTCGATGCGCACATCGTCGAAGCCGCCAAGAGTGCCTTTGGTCGGATCGACCTGAGCGCCTGTCGCGGCCTGCAGCAATCTTCATCGACAAGAATCCCGAAACCGTGCAGCGCTTGGTCAATGCCTTGCTGAAGAGCCACCGCTGGATCAACTCTGTATCAACGGAGCAATTCGTTGGCGCGGTCCCGGCCGGGTACAAAACTGATCGCGAGGTGAACATCGACATCCCCAAAGCGTGGAAGGCAATGTTTTTCCAGACCAGCCTAATGGACGCCCAAGCGCCCAAGGTACCCCCGGATGCGTTGAGCGGCTTCTACCCTAGGATCACCGCGGCAAAGGTCGACCTCAGCAAAACCCTCACCAATCGCTTCGCTGGCGTGCGGCCCAGCAGTTGAACTAACAACGGCAGGCGCCGAACATACCACAAAGAAGGCTCCGTCAGATGTCCCTGCCGCTCACCGGTATCCGTGTCCTCGACCTGTCGAACGTATTGGCAGGCCCATTCTGCGGCTACCATCTCTCGCGGCTCGGCGCGGACGTTATCAAGGTTGAAAACCCCAATGGAGGCGATCTCGCGCGGCGCCTTGGCGCCGATCCGAAAAGGGCAGAGCGCCTTCAGGGCCTCTCCTTCGTCAGCGTCAACGCCGGTAAGCAATCGGTGGCGCTCAATCTGAAGTCCAAAGCGGGAAGCGAAGCGTTTTTCAGGCTGGTCTCCGAGGCCGACGTCCTTCTCGAAAACTTCCGCCCCAAGGTCATGGAGCGGCTTGGTCTCGGTTTCGACACCTTGTGCAGGCGCAACCCGCGCCTCATCTATTGTGCGATCTCAGGCTTTGGGCAAAACGGTCCTTGGTCCGCCCGCCCGGCCTACGACCAGATCGTCCAGGGCCTTTCCGGCGCGATGAGTATTACCGGTGATGCAGCCACGGCTCCGCTGCGGGCTGGCTTCCCGATCTCCGATACCATCGCCGGGCTAACGGCCGCCTTTGCTATCGCCGCGGCGCTCGTCGAGCAGCAGCAAACGGGCAGGGGCCGCTTCATCGACGTGTCGCTGCTCGAGGCGACCATCGCGGCTATGGGATGGGTGGTTTCCAATCACCTGAACGGCGGAGTCGAGCCGCGGCCGATGGGGAACGAAAATTTTGCGGCCGCACCCTCCGGCACGTTCTGCACCGCGACCGGCCCGCTGAATATCGCCGCCAACGAGCAGAAGCAGTACCGGACGCTTTGCGATCTGATCGGCCGGCGGGATTTGAAGACGGATCGGCGCTTCGCGAAGCGGGAAGCACGTAAACTGAACCGCGGAGCACTTAACGATGAGCTGAACGAGGCGTTGAGCTGCAGGCCTGCGGAGGAGTGGGAGGCGCTGTTGAATGCCGCCGGCGTCCCTGCCGGCTGCGTGCTGACCGTCCCGCAAGTCTTGCGGGAGCCGCAGGTGCTGGAGCGCGGATTTGTCGAGACGCTGCCGCTCGATGCGGCTGGCGAACCGCCATTACGCATTACGCGCCCCGGTTTTCGGCTGGATGAGGCGTTTCCTGCCCCCGCGCTCCCCCCGTCGCTCGGTGCGGACACGGAGCGATGGCTGGCTCGACTCGGTTATACCGATCCGGAAATTGAGCACCTTATCGCAAGCGGAGCCGCCGGAACGCCATGTCAAGGAGGAGCTCATTTTCCACCGGTCCGCCCGGCGACAGATGGAGCAGCGTGACAGCCAGGCAGTTGCGCGCAAGCAAACCGCGGCCCCACCTAGGCTAACGGGATTGGAAAACAGGGATGAGCGAAACGGAGCTGCGAGAGCAGGCCGCCCATTGGTGGCGGACCTCCATATGCGATATCGCTCCCGGGCGGATCGCCTATCGCGGATACTCGATCGAGGAATTGATTGGTCATATTTCCTTCCCCGCGATGATCTGGTTGATGCTGCGTGGCGAGCTACCCACACCGGCACAGGAGCGGCTCTTGGAGGCTGCGCTGGTTGCATCGGTGGATCACGGCCCCCATGCACCTTCCATCGCTATCGCGCAGATGGCTGTGAGTTGCGGGCTGCCGCTCAATGGCGCGATGGCATCCGCGATCAACACGCTGGACGGTGTGCATGGCGGAGCGGGGGAGCAGGCGATCGAGCTCTATGACGAGGTCCTGCGACGCAGCGAGACCAAGGACCTCGATGAGGCTGCCGCGCAGGCGATCGACCATTTCACCGCCGCGCGCAGCAAATATCTGCCGGGCTTCGGTCACCGCTTTCATCCCGTCGACCCGCGCACTGAACCGCTGCTCGCGCTAGTCGATGCTGCGATCAGTGAAGGTGCCGTCAGCGGTCGCTACGCCAGCGCTGCGCGCGCGATCGAGCGCGTTATGCGCGAGCGCAAAGGCAAGCTCATCCCGCTGAACATCGATGGAACCACCGCAGTCATCTATGGGGAGCTGGCCTTTGCTGCACCCCTAGCCCGCGGCATTTTCTGCTTGTCACGGGCGGTAGGGATTCTGGCCCATGCATGGGAGCAGACCGGACGCAAGGACCGCAATAAAGGCCCGATGCCAAAGCAGTTCGTTTACAAATACGAGGGGCAACCAAGGCGCAGCCTAAAGCAAGCGCCATGATGTACCGTAAGGACCGCCGAGCTCATCGAAACGCGCGTCTTTTCGGCCACCCCCAATTTCGTCGGCTCGGATTGCGCGGACGTCAACCGTGGATGCAAGCCGGCTGACTGCTTCATCGAGGGCCGTCGTTCGAGGCGTAGGGAAATCTCTGTCTGGCCAACATTTTCTTCGCATCTTCAGGCTTGCACCCGGCGGCTCCTGGTCCTCGATTGTCAATAACGCTTGGCGGAATGGCCTGGCCGCATTCTCGCGTCCGACAACATCTGGGGCCTGCCCCTGATGAAAGATGGCGCTGTAAGATCGGCAGGTTTAGTTCATTCTTCGGAACGAGCGGTCCGGACGTGCTGGCAATGGACGCCAGACGCTGTTCGTAACTCATGCATAGCTGGGCCACGTCTTCGTCCTGGCATCGGATGGCGAGTGCATCGCTCCGCGTCAGTCCTGCGCTGGCTCGACGTGTTCTGAGCCTGCCCATGACGGGCAGGCTCTCTCGACCTTCTTCGCCGCTGTTACTGTGCGGTGATCTGCGCCAGGATAAGCGCGGCAATGGCCAGTTGAGCGATCGACGGCGCCAGATTCCCCCTTGAGACCTTGCCCTGCAGATAGTCGCTGAACTTACCACCCTCCATATAGACATCCTGCAACCATTCCCGATACGCGCCGAGCGCGGCGAGAGGGCAGCCCAAGGATTCTTGCGGATTCGACTTCGATTGCGGATGGCTGGCGGGGTAGTGGTGAGGATATTTTTCACGCTCGCCGTAGGTCGCCGCCAAGTCGTCGTCGCACCAGCCTTTCGACCAATGCTGTCCGATCGAGATATCAACGACGTTCTTCTCTCGATATCGGCACCGGCCATGATCAGTTCGTAAATCACGGTGGGGGCCTCGTTGAAGACGTGGAAGAACCCCTTTGGCGCGGACTGAAAATTGAGCACGATGCGCTCATGCCATTTGTCGAATTTCTTCGAGAAATCGCCTGACGCCGCGCCGCTGATCCGGAAGACGCAGCCCTATACCAAGCGCGTCGCGCACCAGGGCATTTGGGTCGAGCCGAAGCTGCTGGCCGAAATCGAGTACCGCGCCAGATTGGCCGAAGGCAAGGTGCGACACCCGGTCTTCAAAGGCTTGCGGGAGGACATGCAACGAGATGGTGCCCGCGATGCGATAACTGCCGGTGGGTTTACGAAAACCATCCGGACCAGCGTTGGCTGGGCATCCATGCGTGCACCTGCGGCGGTGCCGGTATGCCGTGCCCTTTTTGCAACAAGAGCGATGACGAGTCTCGCCCCCGGCGCTGCCAAAAGGCTGTGTTAGCCGCGACGACGACGTGTCCTTGAACGCAGAAAAGGCCCGGCGACCCATCAAGGACCGCGGGGCATTCTCGTTTTTGTGATTGGGGGGTGCATTGCTTCACGGGCCACGGCCTCGTCAGCTTCTCGAAAGCTTGCCCGAGTAGGTTACTCAGTTGATCTGTAGACGTGAGGCTAGCGTGGACCCGCTCAATTTTGACCCCTCCAATGTAGCAGCTTCGTCAGAGGTGCAGCACGCAATGATGCAAGATCAGCAAGCGGACCCGGCGGAGCAAGAAGCCTTTGAGCAGCAATTGGAACCGGCGGGCCTGGCCGATACGGCGATGCCCGACCGGGGGCCGCGCCGTAGCCCCCCTGCCAATGTGGCTAGCGACAGCCAGCAATCCCCGGACGAGTTGATGGGTGCACTTGCCAGGAGCAACCTCCTGCCAAGCGAGGAGGTCCTCATTAACGATGAGCATGACACAGCTGAGTTGAGAGCAGCGAAGAGGCCGAGGACCCTAAACAATCCGCAAGGCGTTGCCATTGAGCAGTAGCTGAGCGAGATCGCCAATTCAGGTGGAGGTGTTGGAGCAATGCCGGCGGCCTCGGCGCTGCCGGCTCAGTCAGCGGGCATTGTGATACGGGGGCAGTGGGACAAACGGCGTCTTTATTCGGAGGATGGTTCCGTTATCTTGAGCCTTGAGGAGGCCCTCATCAAGGGCGGGATGACCGCCACCCCGGCGAAGCAGTATGTAAGCTCTCTTCTTAGCTTTAGCCGTTGGCTCTTCGCAAAAAGCAGACCGAGCATTGTTGCTCGGCTCGACAGTAAGTCGCTGACGGATGGCAGTGACGTACACGAGTTCACCGGAAACGGTAATCCCAAGAAACTCCTTAAGGCATTAGAGCATCTCCGGACCTTTCGGTCGACGGGCGTCGTGCCGATCGTACGCCCAGGGCGCGCTCGCGCTAAGCTCAATCCTCACCCCCAGAACGTGGGCCCCATCAATCCCGAAAGCGCGGTACTGATGGAACCGAGGCTCATCGGCGACGCCGCTGCGCAGCACAGGGCGTCGCACGAAGCTAGCAGTCGGCTAGAGGAGCTTCGGGAAGGGCAGGAGGATCAACCCGCCCCGTCGGCTTTCGTCCAAGAGCTCGTCGCATTCGATCCAGAGCAGATTCCTCAGGCGGCGCTTCGGCGAGTGCTGGATCATCTGGATCATCAACCCATTCCGTCGCCAGTCTCCGTTCCTTCAGAGGAGCTTCAGCGATTGGAAAAGCAATTGCATGACGAGCTTCACGGCGGACGGGACTATCACCCTGCCCCGTCGTTCTCCGTCGATCCAGAAGAGTTTACTTTCAATCTAGAGCGGTTCTCTCCAGGGGAGCCTCGGCGATTGCTGGATGATCAATACATACCGTCGCCAGTCCCCGTCGATCCAGAGGACTCGGCTCTAAATTTAGGGCAGTCCCCTCCAAACGGGCTTTGGCCATGAACCCGCGCCGTTGGGAGTGGCATCTAGCGCAGCCCCGGCAGATCAGTTGGCTTACGAGCCGGGTCCGCTGCCTAATCTATCAATGTACCTCCCCCTGGACTTCCAGCACGGTCCCCAACTGGCGTCGGAAGACTTCATGCAAGGAATGCGCTTGCACAACCTGCTGCCGAGCGCGTCTGAGCCGGAGACAAATTTTCCGCTCAAGGGCGTGAACTACACGGCCACGTTAGGGCCGCCAGGCCATGAGGATCAGGTTTTTCTGCGCCCAACATGAGCAGCGGATTGCCGCACGGCAGAAAGGATGTAAGTTCTCCCCCGTAAGCCTAGGGATCGCCTCCCAACCGGCCTTCTCCCATAGGTACGTAGAGCCGTTGGGAACGTAGTGGTACCGGCCCAGTTCGAGAGCGGCAGGTGCAGGTACTTCGTGATGAAGGAAGCGAGGAAGCCCGCCATTGCGGCAATCGCAAATATCATCCACCGCACGCCGCGCGCTTGCATCAGAAGATCATGCATCGTGTTGACCTTGATTTGCACGTTGGAGAGCTGCGCGGTGACGTGCTCCAATTTCGTTTGCAGACGAATGACGCGGTCGCGGGTACCGGCGTCGTGGGTCATTTCTCGATCACCTTGATTGCGGCGACCGCGGCGACAGCCCTCGACACTCCGATGAAGAACGAGGTGAAGATCGCCTGCTCGGTCTTGTCCCAAGTCGGATTGCCCGTCGATGCCGGGCTTGCCGATGCTCGGGCGCCCCAAGAGCCGGGCAGGTGATGGATCAGTTCCGGCGCCAGGATGATCATCATCGTCAGGACGGTCAGCCCCCGAGTCTTCTTTCTGACAAATCTGCGCATTCAGGTTGTCCGCGTTCCGAAGGTCGGTAAGCGCGCTATCCGCGACGGTGCCGATCGTCTGCGCCGAAAGATCACCCGCAGTGAGCCGGCTACTTCTTGATGAGCGGCTCCGTCATCACGATTGTCGCCCGCATGCGCTCCATCCGAAAGGAGCACGGCCGTGATTGAAGCCATCCTCGGCGTGCTGACGTCGATCCTGTCGCCGCTGTTCAACTGGCTGAACGCCCGGGTCGACGCGGACAAGAAAAGTACCGGATGTTCGATATAGCGAATGCGCCGCCTGCCGCTTGTCGCAAATTTTGCCAAGAGCGAAGTTCGAGAAGGTGTTTACCTACAAGGGCGATTTCATTTGGACGTGATGCGTCAGCAGACACCGTTTCCCTGGGATCGTCTCATCAAGGCGGTCAATCGGCCGTGGTGGACAGGATCTCACCATGCCGAGCAGACGGCGTCTCGGTGCCTGCGGGCCGGTGAGAACGGGGCCGGAAAGACGCTGGGGCGGACAGCGTCCTGTCCGTTCCCGCGCTCTCTAAGCCCCTTACAGCAACGAGAGCTGCATCTGCGGCCTCCTTTGCGCCTCTGACGATAGCACCTGCTGATCACTTGGCTTTGTCGAATCTGTGCCCCGGCGCGACCGTGAGCACGGGCGCGCCGGGGCCTTGCTCCCTCTCAGCCGACCTGGGGCGTATAGGGGGCTGCGGTAGATCAGCGAGAGGTCGCACGATCGGTAAGCACAACAGCAAGGCTGATGTCAGTGCACATTTGTGCTCCTACATAAGGAACTTTGGCCCGAGCAGCGAGAGCTGGATATCGACGTGGTGCCCGCCCCGCCTCAGAAAGCCCTCCAACGACGGCGGTACGTCGCCACGATCGTCGATAGACGAATGAAGTGCGCCTACGTTCGTCCTCTTCCTGCGCCCGACGGTTGATGGTCTGGCCAGGTCGGTACGAAAGCTCGGCGGAGAATGCCTACCGCCGCAAACGGATCGGGACGGGTGCACGACCTCATGCGGGTCCCGGCTGCGGCTGATCAGACGAACTGGGAAGGCCGGGAACGGAATTGAGGACCTCGTCCACGAGTTCGTCGCCGGCATGTTCCTCGGCGAACGCGATCGTCTCGTTGGCGAGGCCGGCGATCTTTCCTAGGCTGAGACTCTCATTCATCAATTGCTGGCCGAAACCGGTGACGCCGGCTCCGCCGACGACGCTGCCGCCCTCTGAGTCCTCACCATCATGCTTCGCCACTAATTCCGAAGCGCCGGGAATGGACTCGATCAGACGCCCCACGGGGTCGTCGGCTGCCTCGCGTTGCAGAAACCCAGCATCATGTCCAACGGCCTTCTCGGCCTGAGCCGGGTCGACGCCGACATCGGCGGCGATGCGCGAGACGAATTCTTCTATGGCAGCGTTCTTTTCGTTTTAGGGCGTGTGGTCAGTTATCGCATCCATAGCACGATAGCTGCGAGAGTGACGACTGGGCGGTAATTCGGGCAGTTCTTCGTGGGTTGCTACGCGTCGGAACTTTGAGCTTACCGAAGCAGCACTCCACCAGATGTAGTTGGGCATAGAGAGTCTGCCGGGTTTGTAACCATCGGCGGTCACGACGATCAAGATCGACTTATTTACCCCTTAGAATGCTTTTTGTGGGACCGATCCATCGTGTGGTTGTCATCCATCAAAGCATTTGATTTTACGGATAATGAGAGTGGCGAATACTTGAGCTTGGTCGAGGTCAGATAATTAGCGGTCTTTGTCCTGTCTGCGACAAAGAGGTGGAGACGGAATATCAGCCGTGGCTCGTGTCCGTTCTGATCGGCATGTTCGGCATTCTGCGCAACCTGCTTTGCGCCGAGGCAACGTCACAAGTCTCGCGTGGCTCATACAGCGCGGTCTGTAGACAAACCTTGGTATAGGTTTTGCAACCGGTTCTATATCGCCTGTTTACCTCTGTAGAATTGAGCCACCCGTCGAGTTGTGTGTACTTTCGACGTCGAAGCTGGATCATTCGACAATCGGTGGGTCGGCGAAACCTTAAGCTCACTTGATAGGGTGTTGCGTGCCATTGAGGCGCGAGGGACGAAGTTGAATGGAAACACGTGAGCCCACTTTCGCCTTGGAGACCCATCAGCGCATTGTTTCGTTCCTGCAGAAGCCAGAGCCAGTGATTTTGGACATTGGCTGCTACGACGGCGTTAACTCGTTACGTTTTCTTCGGCTTTGCCCAGAGGGCTGAGCTCTGCGGCTTCCAGCCGCCCCTGGGCGATTGCTCGCTTTAGAGAAAAACATTGGTGCCTATCTTGAGAAGGTGCCTCTAATCAACATCGCGATCAGCGATCAAAATGGCAGGGCCGAATTTCATGCAAGCGACTGAGATGGAGAAGCTCAGGAACATGAGCCTTTAGATCACCATACGAAGACCGTTGATTGACATTCGAAAAAATAGACTGGCACGTCTGGCTGAGTGGTCGTAGTTAGATAGTAGGAAACACAGCACGGCTTCCGTTATACAACTGAAGTCTGTAATGGGAGCAACTGGCGAACCTTTGCACTTGACCGCTGCCAGTATGAAGGCAGCCGGAGGTGCTAAGCGACTGATCTGAATCTGCCGCAAGCCTGATGACCAATGTTGGTCTGGTCCCGCTGACGCGTGATCCGACGTTCTTCGGAGTTGGAAAGTTGAATGCCTTTGATGCCGCTATGTTTTTTCTGGCCGCAACGACGTTTTTTGCGGCCTTTGTAAATGGAGCCATCGGCTACGGCTTTTCGTCACTCACTGTACCACTTGCGCTGGTTTTCTACACCAATCGCATTCTCAACCCCGCCATCGTCATCATCGAGGTCTTCGTCAACGTCTACGTCCTCTCCATCAATCTGAAGGGCGTGCCGGCGGTTTGGAAACGCGTGTTTCCCATCTTGCTCGGGCTCTTGCCGGGCATTGCGATCGGCGGCTATGCGCTGGCCTCGCTGCAGCCGGGCTGGATCAAATTCGCCACCTACACGATCATTCTGCCCCTGATCCTGCTGCAAGCCGCCGGTTGGCGTCGCCCGGTCGAGGCAAGCTGGCTAATCGGCCTGCCATTCGGGTCGATGCTGGGCGTCCTTTACTCAGTGACGACCATCTCAGGCCCGCCTTTGGCGATGCTGTTCAACAACCAGGGCCTCGTCAAAAACGAATTTCGCGCCGGACTAGCCCTGGTTCGAGTGGCGGAATCGAGCGTAACCGCCTTGATCTATTATAAGCTCGGCCTGTTCATTTCCGAAAGCGGCAGCCTGCTTTATGTCTTTATTCCTAGCGTCGTGCTCGGCATTCCGCTGGGATCTTATGTTATCCGCCGGCTTGATCCGGAGATCTTCCGCCGCATCTGCATGAGTTTTGATGCCTGGGTCGTGGGCTTCGGCCTGTCACGGGCGCTAATCGAGCTCGCCCTGATGCAGAGCCCGTGGGCCTATGGCGTGATGGCGGCAACGATCCTGATCGATCTTTACCTGCTATACACGTTCTTCACGGCACATAACGGCGGCCCTGGGCGACCTCAGAGACAAGCGCGGCGCGCCGAGCGCGAGGTTAGAGCGAGCTCAAGTTGAATGGATCTGGTGTTCTGTCCGCATAACAGAAATGCACACGATCAAACGGGCTGGCGTTCCGTTCAAAGGATCCGGGCGCGCCGCCGCGGCCCGCTCGATGATCTCGGCGACCAAACGGGCTGATGTTGATCGGCTGCCGTCTGCAACTGTCGATTTAGCGAGTCCGCTCTTGGACCTGACTCAATCCACAAGCCGTCCGAACGCATAGGTGTATTCGAGTGCCATGCGGCGTGCATGTTCAGCGAGATTGGCGGCGGCGCTGTGTCCCCCATCGATATTCTCATAGTAGAAATAGGGCTGGCCCAGCGCAGTGAGCCTGGCGGCTGCCTTGCGGCCATGCGCCGGATGCACGCGGTCGTCCTTGGTGGACGTGAGGATGAAGGGGACCGGGTAGGTCTTGCCCGGGACCAGCTTCTGATAGGGCGAGTAGGCCTCGAGCCACTCGCGCTGCTCGGGAATGGCGGGATCGCCATATTCGCCGGTCCAGGAGGCGCCGGCGCCCAGCTTGGTGAACCGAAGCATGTCGAACAGCGGCACCTGCACGATCGCCGCGTTGAAGAGGTCGGGTCGCTGGGTGATTGCGGTCCCCACCAGCAGGCCTCCCTGGCTGCCGCCGACCACGCCGAGCCGGCGCGGAGAGGTGACGTTCCGGCGGATCAGGTCCTCTGCAACGGCGATGAAATCATCCCATGTCCGCTGCTTCGTTGCCGCCTGGGCAGCCTCGTGCCATAGCGGCCCGAACTCGCCGCCCCCGCGCAGGTTCGCGACGACATATGCATTGCCCTGCTCGAGCCAGAGCCTCCCCATAACCCCGCATAGGACGGCAGGAGCGGCTTCTGAAACCCGCCATAGCCATAGAGAAGGGTTGGGGTCGACCCATCAAACCTCGCATTCCGGGGCCGCACCAGAAAGTAGGGAATCCGCGTGCCGTCGCGCGAAGTTGCCTCGAACTGCTCCACGATATGCCGGGACGCGTCGAACTGCGAAGGTGCCATCTTCAGTGGCTCGAGGCGTTGGCTTGCGGCGTCGAAGTAGTAGAGCGTGACCTGCCACTGCGCATTTCCTCCAGAAGGAGTTAGAGTCCGGCCCGAAAGAAGGACGGACGAATGAAGCGAGCAAGGTCCACGGAAGAGCAGATTATCGCGGTATTGAAGGAGCATGAGGCTGGAGCGAAGACGGCCGACCTGGCTCGCAAGCACGGTGTTTCCGAGGCGGCGATCTACAATTGGAAAGCCAAATTCGGCGGCATGGACGTCTCTGAGGCCAAGCGGCTGAGGGCCTTAAAAGAGGAGAACGCGAAGCTGAAGAAGCTTCTGGCGGAGCAGATGCTCGATGCGGCCGCCCTTCGCGAGTTGCTTTCAAAAAAATGGTAGGGCCCGCTGCCAAGCGCGCTGCTGTCGCGCATCTGCAGGCCGTCATGAGCCTGTCGGAACGGCGGGCCTGCTCGATCGTGGGCGCGGACCGGACGATGATCCGCTATCGCTCCAGCCGCCCTCCGGACGCGGCGCTGCGCGGCCGGCCGCGCGATCTCGCCAACGAGCGGCGGCGTTTCGGTTACCGCCGGCTGTTCGTGCTGCTGCGGCGGGAGGGAGAGCGATCGGGGATCAACCGGATCTACCGGCTTTATCGCGAGGAAGGGCTCGCCGTCGGCAAGCGCCGGGCCCGCCGCAAGGCTGTGGGGACCCGTGCCCCGATCCTGGTCGAGCCGAAGCCCAACGCGCGCTGGTCGCTGGACTTCGTCCACGACCAGTTCGCCAACGGCCGGCGCTTCCGGATCTTCAACATCGTCGACGACGTCACCAAGGAATGCCTCGGCGCCATTCCGGAGACGTCGATCTCGGGACGGCGGGTGGCCCGCGAACTGACGGCAATCGTCGAGCGACGCGGCAAGCCAGGAATGATCGTGTCCGACCACGGCACCGAGTTCACCTGCAATGCCATGCTCGCCTGGAGCAAGGACACAGTCATCGACTGGCACTTCATCGCACCGGGAAAGCCGATGCAGAACGGATTCATCGAGAGCTTCAATGGCCGGATGCGCGATGAGTTGCTCAACGAGACCTTGTTCTTGATCTCGACGACGCCCGCACCAAGATCGCTGCCTGGGTCGCCGACTACAACCTCCGGCGGCCTCACTCAGTCATACGCCTATGTCTTCACCCTCCATCGCACCGCGCAAGGCGGCCTTCGCCGGTCTTCGCCGGAGCGATACTCGTTCGGAGACCGTCTGGAATGATAACGACACTAGCTCGTATCGCGGAGGCCACCAGCCTGTTGCTCACGCTCGCTACGGCTGCTTACGCCGACGAGCCCCTTGAAGATTGCAACCGGCGCCGGGGCGGGTTGGACAATTGGTGCAATTCGCCGCCGGGCTCGCCAAGTCCAAAGGCCTGGACGTCAAGGTTGTTGAACTAACCGACTGGGTTGCGATCAACGAAGTCGTCCATAGCGGTGACGTCGACGTGAACCTGTTCCAACACGGGAATCCGGCGCAGACCTATCGCTCGCTGGACGATGTTACGCTGGCTCCGGTCAACATCACCTATCTGCTCGCGGCGGGCGGGGATCTCAAGGCCGCCCTGATCATCGACCGCACGATTGATGACGGCCTCGTGCTGCGCTTCACGGCCAGGCCGGAGAAGAAGGACGATCCTCGCCTGAAGGACTTCATCGAGGTGTTCAAGTTGCGGCAGGTCAAGCAGTTCATCGAGGAGAAGCTGCCGGCGTTCATTCCCGCCGGCTTCAATGGCTGATCCTTACAGCGAGGTTGCTGGCATTGTCCCGGCCAGTGGCGACGCTTCTCCATTCAACGCCGGTAACTCCGGCGGGCCGACGATCGGATCGCAGACGGCTGCGAGGCGCGCCGCCAGCTCGGCGCACTGGTTGCGAATGTCGGGAATCGCGACGATCTCCCAGAAGGCGGCGCGGGTCAGTGGGCCCACCGCGAACAGCCGCCGCGAAGCAATGCCGTTCCGGTTGATCACGGCGCAATCATCCGCGATGTCAATGCCGATCTGCAGGGCGTCCGCTCGTGCCAGGCCCTGCTCGAACAGGCGCTGGATCACAGGATTGTTGGTCGCCCGCGGATCCTTCACGATGCCCGTGCAATCGACGATCAAGCCGACCTGCAGGCTGGCGGTATCTTGTCGGCCCCGCCGGCGATAGCGAACCAGCGCGCCGGCTGCATTCGGCTCGATGCCAGTGACCTTCGCAGCCACCAGGGAGAGACGACCCGATGCGAGAGCGCCGGCGAGGCGCATCGCCACTTCAGGCGCCGTGCGATGGCGGTGGATGTCCCACCAGGCCCGTGCGTGCTCGAGGAAACGACGCCTGGAGGCGAGCGGGAGCTCGTGCCAGAGCCGTTGCGTATAGGGTCTGATGGCGTCGATCACGCTGCGCCAGTCGCCTCCCGCGGCCATCTGCGCATCGATGCGCTCGCGCAGCCATCGCAGCAGGCGGCTGGCGCTCGCCCCGAAGGGGACGTCGCTTTCGTCGATTCGAGTCGGATCGGTGCGGCGATGAGCTCTGGCCAAGAGGCCGCGTCGCGACATTGCGACAATTTGGCCCCGATGGCCGCCTCGCAGCAAGGACAATAGGTAGTCGATCATCGTAAGTCCCGTGCCGAGGATCAGCACCGTTGTATCCCTGTCGACGGACGTGGACAGTGGTGCCCAGGGATCGGCGTCGCAGGGGAATCTGGCAACCGGGCTCTCATTTCCGGTGGCGAGGACGGCGACATCGCCAGTATGGGACGAACCGTTGTCAAGCATCACGGTGACGCCAGCGGTGCCTTCGATGACGTCCACGCATTGGCCATGTACAATGGTTAGGCGAGGCGCTCCGCTTTCGGATGACGTGAAGGGCGTGGTCAGGCTTGCAAGATAATCGCCATAGGTCCGCCGCGGTACAAAACAATACGGATCAGGACACAGCGGCCCCTCTGCGCGGCTCGAAAGCCAGCGCCAGAAATGCCCGGGATCGTCCGGCAGCGCACTCATGTTGGCGGCGCGGACATTCAGGACATGTTCGGGATTGCTGGTGTGATAGGCGGGACCTCGGCCGATCTCGGACCGTCGTTCGATCAACGTCACTCGAAACCCGAACTCCGGATTTTGCAGAAGCTGATAGGCGAGCAACACACCGCTCGCGCCGCCGCCGATGATGATCGCATGCCTTGTCGCGAAATCGCTCATGAGACTACACCCCGGTTGGCAATGAACTGAATGCATCGACGCTCGCCTCGTTCCCGATCCTAGCGCGCAAATTGCGTAGGCAATTTGAAAGGATTAATTTTCTACGAACGAGGCGCCCGGGAGTTCAGAAGTATCAGGAACCGGCATCTAGATCGCATGTCGTTGCTGTCTATGTTCGAGATGCTGTGCTGTGATCTTCTCGCGCGGCTTGCGGCATTCCATTTTTTGTCGCGCGAGGAGAAGCATACGCGCGCCGTGACGACAAATATGAAGGGCCATTTCATTGACGGTTTGGCGAAATCGTTGGATATTTGTGAGGTAGAGATCGCTCTGCCAAAGGTTGTCGGTATGAAAATGGCTCAAACACCCGCCATTAGGGATGTGCGCAAGCACGGAGCGCGGCGTTGCTTCTCGGCGGCGACCGGCGCCTGTCGTTGATCCATCTGTAGTTCCATTCAGATCACATCTTAAGACGGGAGCGCCGGCAAGACCGGCGAATGAGCCAGCATGTCCAACGCCTATATCATCGAAATCGAAAGCCACACCGCAGGTATCGTCACAAAAGACAAGCGCAGCTACCACTTCTTTTCTTCCGACCGCATCTTCGACAGCCTCGAAGGCCGCGAGTTTCGTTCTGCGCGCGACGCGGAGCGCGCGGCACGCGCGCTGTTCGTGGAGCGGCGTCGTCTCGTCGGGGGACAATTGTCTACCGGCGTTTGAGCGCAATGTGAAGTGTCGCCACTGGGACCTCTACGAGGACGGCGATTTGCTTAAATTGGACAGCTTGTGCAGGGCCGCTCACAAGACGTCGAACGCGCCGGTGCAGCGGTGAGACGTCCAAGATTTTCCTGATCGCCTGGGGCGTCTTCTTCCCGGTCTGGGTCAACACCTACATCGGCGTACGGGATACGAGCCCGCTGTTGGGCCGGGCGGCGGCAAGTCTTGGAGCGTGGAGCGGGCGGCTGGCGCAATTTTGCGTACGTGATCATTCCGGGCGCGCTGCCGTTCATCATCGTCGGCCTCGCGCTGGTCGTCGTTCTTGTAGCGGCGGAACTGGCCGGCGCAGCGTTTGGGATCGGCTATCTTATCCAAATGTCGCAACAGGTGATTCGGGTCGATCAGATGTTCGTCGGCTTGATCGTGCTCGGCGCGATCGGGTTCACGGCCGATCTCCGAACGCAGCGTGCGTCGCCTGCGTCCCTGGTACGGTGCCGAGAAGGCCAACCGGAAGGGCGGATCAGTCGAGCAGGGCCGGTCGGTCCCGCGCTGACGCAACTCGAAAGCAATTTATTGCGAGCGGCAACCGCCCGAGCCAGCGTAAAAGCCGTAGTGGCAAGAATGCGAGGTGAACGTGCAACCAACCAAAGTCGAATTCCACGGCATTGGCCGTGACCTGGCCGGATTGCGGAACCCGGCTGCTCGGCGCCGAGGCGCTGCTGCGGGCGAGTCGTGCGGCCAGCGAAATCCGCCGCCAGGTCGCCGGCGTCGAGCTCACGATTGCGCCGGAACTTCATGTCGCCGCCATCGAGCCGATCGGGAATTACGCATTGCGGCTGTCATTCTCCGACGGGCACGACCGAGGCATCTATCCCTGGTCCTATCTGCGTAAACTCGCAGAACGGCAGCCAGCCTGAGGTCGCGCGATGGATGACATCAATCAAGGTCTGATGGAAGTTGCCTGCGACGTTCTGGTGATCGGCGGCGGGACGGCCGGGCCGATGGCGGCGTACAAGGCCAAGCGGAAGAATCCCGCGGCGCGCGTCGTCTTGCTGGAAAAGGCCAACTTCAAGCGCTCGGGCGCGATTGCGATGGGCATGGACGGCCTCAACAACGCGGTGGTTCCCGGCTACGCCACGCCTGAGCAGTACACCAAGGAAATCACGATCGCCAACGACGGCATCTGCGATCAGGCGCCGGTCTACAAGTATGCCTCACGCTGCTTCGACATTATCCAGGAGCTCGATCGTTTCGGCATCAAGTTCCAGAAGAACGAGAATGGTGATTTCGACGTCAAGAAGGTGCATCATCTCGGCTCCTACGTGCTGCCGATGCCGAATGGCGATACCGTCAAGAAGGCGCTTTACCGCCAGTTGCGCCGCGAGAAGGTGCTGATCTCCAATCGCTATATGGCAACGCGTCTGCTGACAGGGCGCAATGGTGAGATTGCGGGCGCGATTGCGGTCTCAACGCGCAGCGCCGAATTCCTCGTGTTGCGCGCAAAGACCGTGATTCTCTGCGCTGGCGCAGCGGGCCGGCTTGGCCTGCCGCAGTCCGGCTACCTCTGGGGTACTTACGAGAATGCCACCAATTTCGGCGACGGCTATGCGATGGCCTATCACGCCGGGGCGGGCCTGGCGAATCTCGAATGCTACCAGATCAATCCACTGATCAAGGACTACAACGGCCCCGCTTGCGCCTATGTCGCCGGTCGTCTGCCCGCTCGACGTGCTCAGGATCAGCGATCTCACCGGCAAAGCCTACATGAAGTATGACGAATGCTGGTACTGCATGCCTTGCGAGGCCGATTGTCCGACCGGCGCAGTGACCGTCAACATTCCTTATCTGTTGCGCTGACATGACCGCATTCGAGCCTTTCGAAGGCTTCGGTGATCTCGACGAGATTTCCGAGCGGCTGCAGAGCCCCGACCCCTCAGTCCGCCGTCTCGCGGTCATCGAACTCGTGGAGACGTCGACGGATGAAGCCGTGCCTCTGCTGGCGCGATCGGCGGGTGACGCCGATGCGGGGGGCCGGCTGCAGGCCGCGCGCGCGTGGGGAGATTTCGATGGCGTTGACGTTGCCAGGGTCCGGGGCGTCGAACACGATCTCCTGGCGTTTGACCCTGACGTTGCGAAAGTGCGTCGTTCCGGTCGCCGTCAGGCGCTGGCCGAGCCCGTCCCAATCATCGACCAGCTCGATACCGTCGCGCTTGACTGGGAGGATCGCGGCCCCGCTGGTGCCGGACGGATCGGCGGCGCGGACCAGGACGTAGTCGGAATACAGGGTTCCGGTGCTGTAATATTTGGTGCCGTTCAGGATGTAGCCGTCATTTCCGTCAGGCGTGAATGTCGTGCCGGGGGTGACATTACCGACGCGCGGGGTTCCGAGCTCGGTCGTAGCGAGCCCGATGATGGCGCCCTCGGCGACGGCCCTCTGCCAGTCCCGGCTCTGTTCGTCCCTGGGCTTACGTACCAGCCGTTCGACGACGCTGAAATGGTTGCGCAGGATATGCGCCACATTGGCGTCGGACTCGCCCAGGCGAATGACGACCGCGAAGAGATCGCGGATCGAGCTGCCGGCGCCGCCGGCGGCCACAGGCAGCCGCAATGCGCCGAGACGCGCGCGCTGGATGAGGTCGATCGCGTCGAACGGAAGAACGCGGTCGCGTTCCCGCGCGCTCGCGCCTTCAGCGATCTGATTGAGCACCGCGTCCAGTTCCGGAGAATCCGTTCCGAGCGGCTGCGAGGCAGTTAGGGAGGGGGTGGTTACGGGTCTGTTCATTTGGCGCTGCCTATCTTTGTGCTTAGAGCTGCGCGAGGTGATCGGTCACCTTCACCGGCTCGGGCAACACCTTGCGGGCGACGAGCCAGTCGGCGGCCTTTTGCAGCTCGCTGACGAACTGCTCGTCATCGACCGCGAAGTACCGATACTGACGTTTCAACGCGATGAACTGGTCGCGGACCTCGTCGCTGTACTTGCCTGCCTTCTGTGCGATGAACTCGGCCTCTTTGGCATTCTCCGAGATCCATTTGCCTTCCGCGCGGAACGCATTGTTGACGGCGCGTACCAGCGCGGGATTGTCAGTCGCGAATTTGCGGGTGGTCAGATAGGACGTGTAGTCAATCTGGAAATCGAGGTCGCGGCCTTCCAGGAAAATGTTGTGCGCCCTGTAGTCGAGCCGGGCGATATCGACGCCGGGGCTCCACATCGACCAGGCGTCGACCTTGCCGGACGCGAGTGCAGGCGCCGCATCCGGTGGATTGAGATAGACGAACTTCACCGCGGAGCGGTCGACCTTGTGCGTCTCGAGCGCTGCCACCAGCAGGAATTCACCGAGGCCTGAACGATTGACCGCGACGGACTTGCCGACGAGGTCCTCGATCCTGTCGATGCCCGAGCCGTCCTTGGCGATGATTGCCGTTGTGCGCGGCTCGTAAACGACGAACTGCGTGAACACCAGCGGCGAGCCGGCGATGATCGCGGCCAGCGCCGGTGTAGTGCTACCGCCGAAGCTGAAATCGGCGCTGCCGCCGGTGACCGCCTGCAGGGTCGGCGCATGGTTGGGAAATGGGCCCAGCCACTCCACCTTGATGCCGTCCTTGGCGAGTTGCTTCCCGAACTCGCCGCGCTCCTTGGCGATCAGATTGAGACCGCTCAGGCCCCAGGTCAGGCGGACCGTGTCGGTGGAGCGGCCGGTCGCGGCCTGGGCAGAGCCGCCAAAGGCAAAGTCGCCAAGCGTCATGCCGGTGAGCGCACCAATGCCCAATCCAGCGGTGCCGAGGAAAGCGCGCCGGGGATGGCTTAGCGGATGAGAATTCAGACATGCAGGCCTTCCGGGTCTTTAATCAACGGCGCTGTGGGTGACGCCGAGCTCCGTCAGGAGCTCGGCGCGCGAAATGGAAGGGGCATCGGAGACGCGATGCTCGAACGCAATCGCGCCGCCCCGCATCACCAGGATGCGATCGGCCAGCCCGATCGCCTCGTCGACGTCGTGGGTGACGAGTAGAACGCCGGGCCGGTGGCTGGCGACAAGCTCGCGTACGAGCGCGTGCATGCGGATGCGCGTCAGGGCGTCGAGCGCAGCAAAGGGTTCGTCAAGCAGCAGCAGCTCGGGTTCCTGCACCAATGCGCGCGCCAGCGCCACGCGCTGCGCCTGTCCGCCGGAAAGGTTGCGCGGCCAATCGTCGTGCCGGTCGCCAAGCCCGACCTCCGCCAGCGCCTCAGCGGCTCGTTTCCGCGGGTCCGGCACCCGAAGGCCGAGTGAGACGTTGCGCCACAGATTGTCCCAGGGCAGCAGGCGGTGCTCCTGGAACCCTACTGCGGGCCGGCGCGGCGCCGTGATCCGTCCGCCCTGGATCGGATCGAGGCCGGCGAGCGCGCGCAGCAGCGTGGTCTTGCCGCAACCGCTCTCGCCGAGCAGCGCGACGAATTCCCCACGCTCGATGCGCAGGTTGAGCCGGTCGATCACGACGCGGGCGCCATAGGCGCGGCGGAGGTTGCTGACCACCACAGCCGGAGTGGTCGCCGCCAGTGGCGGCGCGACGTGGAGCGTCATCGTCTGCCTCCGTAGTTCGGGTGCCAGGCCAAGAGGCGCCGCTCGAGCCAGCGCGCGATCGCATCCGCCGCGACGCCGATCAGGGCGTAAATTACGATCGTCAGCACGATCACGTCGGTGCGCAAAAACTCTCGCGCATCCATGGCGAGGAAGCCGATGCCTGATTGAGCCCCGATTGTCTCGGCCACGACGAGGGCGAGCCATGCGGTCGCCAGCACATACCGCACGCCGGTAAGAACGGAGGGCAGGGCGCCGGGCAGGATAATGCGCTGGATCAGTTCGAGCCGGCTGAGCCCCTGGACCCGTCCGAGCTCAATCAGCTTGGGATCGATCTGCCGGATCCCGAGCGTGGTATTGATATAGATCGGAAACGTCACGCCGAGCGCGACGAGGAATATCTTTTCGGCTTCGCCCACGCCGAGCCAGACGATCACGAGCGGAAGAACCGCGAGGAAAGGAATGGCGCGGATCATCTGGACGCTACGGTCGATAGCGGCCTCCGCGATGCGCGAGAAACCGACCAGGGTGTCGAGTGCAACGCCGATGCTGGCGCCGATGGCAAATCCGCTTGCCGCGCGCAGCAGGCTCACGCCGAGATCGTTTAGCAGGCTATCAGTCGTAGCCAGCTTGATAGCGGTGGCCACGACCTTGCTCGGTGCGGGCAGCACTTGCGGCGAAATCCATCCGGCTCTGGCGAGAAATTCCCAAATGACGACGAGCGCCGCCGGCGCGAGCCAAGAGATCGCCAGCAGGCTACGCTTGCCTAGCGGAGCGGGCGCGCGCCGTGAGGCTGCCGTTTGCGCCTGATCGAATTTGGCCACTGCGAGAGTTTGCTCGGTATTGCTCAAGGCTGCTCGGTTCCTGTTGCATCGTCGCGCGTCAGGGAGCTCATGAAACGCGCACCAGTCATGCTGCGCAGGAAACAGGCACGAGCCATCTGCTCGCTCTTCGTTACACGCGCAAAACTGTCCCACGATTTTCGGCGAACGGAAATAGAGCGGTATTTCAATTGTCATTCGTTCCGGAGTTTTCTGATTTCTCCGTGCGTGCTCGGGCGGCAAAGAATATCTTTTGATGCGGATGTGCTTGAACTTGAAGCATTCGTTGGTCAAAACGAGCAGCGCTCGCCCGATAAGGCGCGAGCTCTACGAGGAGAGGATCCCATGACAGCAACGTCTCCGCGCTTTGGCATCTGGGCGGTCGTGCACGGATCACGTGGCGCATACCAGGATCCCGATGAGCCCAACGCGTCATGGGAGCGCAATCGCGATCTCGTGCTCGCCGCGGAAGAGCTTGGCTATGACTCGACCTTGATCGCGCAGCACACGATCAATCTGCATATCGAGGATTTCGATCAACTCGAGGCCTGGAGTGCTGCGGCTGCGATCGCGGCATTGACGAGCCGGATCGAGATCATCGCGGCCATCAAGCCCTATCTCTATCGTCCCGTCGTGCTCGCCAAGATGGCGCTCGGGATCGAGAACATCAGCCGTGGCCGCTTTGCACTCAATCTGGTCAATGCCTGGAACCGTCCCGAGCTCGAGAAGGCGGGAATCGGCTTTGCCGAGCATGACGAGCGCTACGCCTACGGCCGTGAGGTGGATTTCGGTGGTGTCGCGCCTGATGGAGGGGGAGCGCTTAACCTATAAGGGCAGGCATTTCGACGTGCGTGATTATGTGCTGCGGCCGACCAGCCTCTACCGGCAGCGGCCGACCATCTGTGTCGGAGGTGAGTCCGAACCCGCCCGCGTACTGGTCGCCGGCCATGGTGATGTCTGGTTCATCAATGGGCAGCCCCTGGCTGATGTCGCCGGGCTCATCGCAGACGTGGCGGCACGTCCGCGTTCTGGAGCGCCACCACTGAGGTTTGGGCTTTCCGCCTTCGTCGTGGCCCGTGAGAGCAGCGAGGAGGCTCATGCCGAGCATGAGCGCCTGTTGGCCCTTTCGGCAAAGGACGCGCCGATGAAGGCGATCCAACGCCAACATACCGATCCGAAGGTCGTGATGATGCAGACGTTGCAGAGGACGCCGCGTGTCGGCACCAATGGCGGAACGGCCGCCGGTCTCGTCGGCAGCTATGACGAAGTGGCGAAACGCATCCGCGACTTCCACGCGGCCGGCATCGAATTGTTCATGCTGCAATTCCAGCCGTTCGAGGCAGAGATGCGGCGTTTTGCTCTGGAGGTCATCCCGCGGGTGCGGCAGGCACAAACGGCGCGGACGCTCGAGCCGGCGGCCGGATTCTAAGCCGAAGCCGCGGCTGGTCCGGACTGGGCAAGCCGGCTCGGCGGCTTTGTGAGACCAAAATGATCGCGCAGGGTCGAGCCGCCATACTCGGTCCGGAACAGGCGGGGCCGTTGCCGGATCGGCACGACCGTATCGACGAACGTTGCGGGCCAGACGGCAGCACATTGGGCATGGGACACGCGCAAGCCGTTCCGCCACGAATGCGGCGACATCGGCCTGTTGAGACGTTGCAGCAGCAAGTGGTGAGAACCTGGCGCGATCATTGTATCAATCGCAATTAGCGCATTTGGCATCTGGCGATGCAATCGTCGATCCACGGCTTGTGCAGCTTTTCTGGAGGATGGTGGTTGCGCTCGTAGGCGGATTGAAGGCCCTTTTCACCCGCACCCATCATGAGCGCGCTCACCTTCAACACAGCGCGCCGGTCTGGGTCAGCGGCCGGCGTCGACCCATACACCTCGTCGAGTTGGTCGATGATAGTGCTACTATCGACCAGTACCTCGGCGTCGTCGAGTACCAGGGCCGGAATGCGGCCGAGTGGGTTATTGACGTGCACTTGAGCCCGGTTGCCGAAGCCGGAAAGCGGATACCGCTGCGAATGGCAGGTTGTATGTTTTTCGAGGTAATCGCGACACGTAGCCTAAACGGTGACCGGTTTACCCGATGAGCAGCATGTTGTCCTCGACAATGGTGGGCCGCGGCCGCGGCTCGCAAGATAAGGCAATGAACTCGACGAAAGATGCAACCGACGTGCAATCGGTAGCGAAGCCACTAAGCTACACGAGATTGTCGGATCACACATGACGATGTTCTTCGCCGTAAAGTAAGAAAAGTGCGTCCGATGAGAAATTTGATAAGGGGGATTATCTCCACCCGACGAAAAATAGTCGGTATTGGACTCGCGCATCCGAAAATTCTCTGAGAGGATTGATCATCAGGGCAATGATGCCGATCGAGGAAGATTGTGATGCGCAACGGCAACTGCGGCAAGGTGGGTGATACCAGGGCGCAGCACTTGTCGATGACGTGTTTGTGTCGTTGTGCTGACGCGGCCTAGATGCGCGGAACTGATTGCGCCTGAGATCGCTACAACTCTCCCAACTCCAATAGTGATCAGAAAACATGAATGCGGGCTCGTCGCGAGCAGCGCGATTGCACGATGCTGTCTGACTTAAGTCGCACCTCTCTTCCGCACACACAACTGCGAGGGACCTACACGATGACTGTCAACAACGATCCGATTAAATTTGCCTACTGGGTGCCAAACGTATCCGGCGGCCTTGTGATTTCTTCGATCGAGCAGCGCACAAGCTGGGACATCGATTATAACCGCAAGCTCGCCCAGATCGCGGAGAAGTCAGGTTTCGATTATGCCTTATCGCAGATCCGCTTCACGGCAGGTTACGGGGCTGACAAGCAGCATGAATCCGTCGCTTTCTCACACGCGCTGCTGGCGGCGACCGAGAAGCTCAAGGTTATCGCTGCTCTCCTTCCCGGTCCATGGAATCCGGCGCTTGCCGCAAAGCAGATTGCAACGATCAGCCAGCTCACCAACGCGCGCGTTGCCGTCAACATCGTCTCGGGTTGGTTCCGCGGAGAATTCCATGCCATTGGCGAACCCTGGCTCGATCATGACGAGCGTTATCGCCGCTCGGAGGAGTTCATCAGCGCGCTTCGCGGGATCTGGACTGAGGGGAGCTTCACGCTCAAGGGCGATTTCTATCGGTTCAACGACTATTCCTTGAAACCAAAGCCGCTGGATCCGCTGCCGGAAATCTTCCAGGGCGGCTCCTCGCGCGCAGCCCGCGACATGGCCGCTCGCGTGTCCGACTGGTATTTCACCAATGGCAATACGCCAGAGGGCCTCAAGACGCAGGTCGAGGACATCCGGACAAAGGAAAAGGCTTTCGGGAAGAGCTTTCGCACCAAGATCGGCATCAATGCTTTCGGCATCGTCCGGAAAACTGAGAAGGAAGCCAAGGATGTCCTGCAAGAGGTCATCGACAAGGCGATCCCGGATGCGGTGCGCGGCTTCCATCATGAGGTCCAGAATGCCGGGAATGCAAGTCCCGAGCGCGAGGGCAATTGGGCCAAGTCCACCTTCCAAGATCTCGTTCAGTACAATGATGGCTTCCGCTCCAATCTCATCGGTACCCCGCAACAGGTCGCCGAACGGATCATCGAGCTCAAACATGCCGGGGCCGACCTGATCTTGCTCGGCTTCCTGCACTTTCAGGAAGAGGTCGAATATTTCGGCAAGCATGTGATCCCGTTGGTCCGTGAGCTTGAGGCGAGGGCTCCCTTGCGCGTGCGGGCCGCTGAATAGCCGTTACGGAGAAGCCGGTGTCTAGAATTGGGGCAGGAGCGGGTGCGCTTCGTCTGGAGGAAGCGCCTCCAGACGGACATATCCATGCGCCGGCTGGCGCACGGTGTGCTGCGGTAGAGCGCCGTACTCGTACTGAGTCAGACGGTCGCAGCCATTTGAGCCTGAGAATCAAGTAATTGAGGAGATTCAATATTTGGCACGCGGAGGGCCAGATGGATCTCGATCAGGGCGGAGCTAGCGAAACGCGGTTTGCGGAGTATGTAGCCGGTCTTGGAAGCGTGATCGGTCACGTGGAGCGGACGAGACCGCTGCGCGACTATTGCACGGGCCTGATGCTGCCTGGGGAACGCAAGAGCGTTGAGCCGATGGCGGCGCGGACGGCTCCAGCGCGCACGGCGGCACAGCACCAGTCGTTGCTGCATTTTGTCGCCAACGCGGCTTGGTCGGACGAGGACGTGCTGGCCAAGGTGCGCGAGATGGTGCTGCCGGCGATCGAGAAGAGCGGACCGATCGAGGCGTGGATCATCGATGACACCTCGTTCCCCAAGCAAGGCAAGCATTCGGTCGGCGTGCACCACCAATATTGCGGGCAGCTCGGCAAGCAGGCCAATTGCCAGGTCGCGGTGTCGCTGTCGGTTGCCAATCATGCCGCCAGCCTTCCGGTGGCCTATCGGCTGTACCTGCCGGAAGCCTGGACGAAGGATCGTGCCCGGCGGAAGAAGGTAGGCGTGCCGAAGCAGATCAAGTTCAGAACCAAGCCACAGATCGCGCTGGAGCAGATCCGCCGGGCCTGCGAGAGCGGTCTGCCACGCGGTGTCGCGTTGATGGATGCGGCCTACGGCAGGGACGCGCGGCTGCGTGCAGGCATGACGGAATTGGGCGTGCCCTACGTGGTCGGCATCGTGTCGACCATCTTGATGTGGCGTCCCGGAACCAGCCCGCGGCGCATGGACAAGCCGATGAACAACACCGGCCGCCGCGACGAGCCCGAGCTGGTCTCGGCCAAGAAAGTCGCACTCGGTCTGCCGAAGCAGGCCTGGCGCACGGTGACGTGGCGCGAAGGCTCGGCCGACCAGTTGTCCTCGCGCTTTGCACGTGTGCGTGTCCGGGTCGGGTACAACAAACTGATCCCGGAGAAGCTGTCGCCTGAGTGGCTGTTGATCGAATGGCCGGAGGGCGAAGCAGAGCCAACCAAATACTGGCTCTCCACGCTGCCGGAGACCATCAGCTTCGAGCAACTCGTCGATCTGGCCAAGCTGCGCTGGCGCATCGAGCGCGACTATCAGGAGCTCAAGCAGGAGGTCGGGCTCGGTCACTACGAGGGACGCGGCTGGCGTGGCTTCCATCACCACGCAACCCTGTGCATCGCAGCCTACGGCTTCCTCATCGCCGAACAGGCGACGATTCCCCCCTCAGGACCTCGTTCCGCCGCGCCGGTCCAGGTCCCTCCCTTACCCGACGATTATCGACCCAGAGGATCTGCCCTTGCGGCCTGAACGCCACGTCCCGAACTCGATCGCAACCATGCGCGTGCGGCTGAGCCGGGCCCTCAGCAAAACGATCACACGATGCCCTTGCTGCGGCGCCATCGCCGCATCACGCACGCGCAGAAAACTCGTGACGCAGTACGAGTACGGAGCATGTGGCCGCAACGCTCGCATCTCCGGTCCTTGGTCTCACCAATGTCTCGCTGGCATTTGGCGGTGTCGCAGCGCTGCGTAATGTCGATCTGCACGTCGCCCAAGGTGAGATCCGGTCCATTATTGGACCAAACGGCGCGGGAAAGAGCTCCCTGCTCAATGTTGTCAGTGGGCTCTACCGGCCTGACCGGGGCGAGGTCAGGCTCGGCGAGCGTTCGTTTTCTGAAGTGCCAACGTCGGGGCTTGCTGCCCTTGGAGTGGCGCGGACGTTTCAGAACCTGGTGCTGTTCAAGGGACTTTCGGTCTTCGATAACGTGCTGATGGGGCTTGCGCATCGCGTGCGCGCCGGATTCCTGCGCCAGATCGTCGGCTCGCCGTCGGCGCGGCGGATCGAGGCGGAGAATCGTGCAGCTGCGGAAGAGGTCATTAGCTTCCTGCATCTTGAGCAAGTTCATGATCGCATTGCGGGAACGCTGCCTTATGGCGTGCAAAAGCGAATCGAGCTGGCGCGCGCGCTGGTGGCCCGGCCAAAGCTTCTGCTGCTGGACGAGCCGTTTGCCGGCGTAACCCTTACCGACAAGCAGGAGCTGGCGCAGCATGTGCGCAACGTCCGCGACAGCTTTGGCGCCACCATCGTTCTGATCGAGCATGACATCGGAGTGGTGATGGGCCTGTCCGATTGCGTGGCTGTGCTGGATTACGGTCGAAAGATCGCAGACGGCCCGCCCGACGAGGTGCGTGCCAATCCCGCAGTAATCGATGCCTATCTCGGCGTTGCCCATGAGGACGAGACGGAGCTTGCGGTCTGATGTTCGACTATCAATTTCTGATCGAGGTCTTGATCGGCGGCCTACTGTCGGGGGTGATGTACTCACTGGTCGCCATCGGTTTTGTGCTGATCTACAAGACCTCGGGCGTGCTCAATTTCGCGCAAGGCGCGATGCTGCTGTTTGCGGCGCTGACCTTCGTCAGTCTGGTCGAGCGCGGTGCGCCATTTCCTCTGGCGCTTCTCGCTACCCTTGCGATCATGGTTGCGCTCGGCATTGCCATTGAACGCACGGTGCTGCGGCCGCTGGTGAACCAGCCGCCGATCACCTTGTTCATGGCCACCCTTGGGCTCTCCTACGTCATCGAGGGTGCAGCCCAGCTCCTGTGGGGCACGCAGGTACATGGTCTCGATATCGGGGTCAGCGATACCCCCTTTGAAGTCGCAGGTGTGCTGATCAGCCAGTTCGATCTGTTCGCGGCCGCGATCGCCGGTAGCCTGGTCGCGCTATCTGCCCTGTTCTTCCGCTACACGCGCACCGGGCTCTCGTTTCGTGCCGTAGCTGACGACCAGTTTGCCGCGCTCGCAGTGGGCCTGCGGCTGCCCCGGGTTTGGGCCGCGGTCTGGACGGCGGCTGGCATCGTCGCCCTGGTCGGCGGGCTCTTGTGGGGGGCACGGCTCGGCGTGCAATTCTCGCTGTCGCTCGTTGTGTTGAAAGCGCTACCGGTGCTGGTCCTGGGTGGCTTTGATTCGATTGCAGGTGCGATCGTCGGCGGCCTTCTGGTCGGTGCGATCGAAAAGCTCGCGGAGGTCTATGTTGGACCATTCTTCGGGGGCGGTATTGAGGCCTGGGCCGCTTATGTCGTGGCACTCGTACTCCTACTGATCCGACCGTCAGGCCTGTTCGGGCAGAAGCTGGTGGAGAGGGTGTAAGCCGTGGCCGGACTCGCATCTCGTAAAACGACCTGGCCGACTGCCGAGACGCTGTGGATCGGCTTGGCGATCGTTCTGGCCTACGGCATCGTTCCGCTCGCCGCATCGGACTATCTGCTGGATGCTGTGCTCACGCCATTCCTGGCGCTGGCGCTCGCAGCCGTCGGGCTGAACGTCCTCACCGGCTATGCCGGGCAGGTCTCTCTCGGCTCGGCCGCCTTCCTCGCGGTGGGCGCTTACGCAGCATACAATCTTCACCTTCGCGCGCCAGCGCTGCCATTGCTATTGGATGTCGTGCTGGCCGGCGGTATCGCCGCCGCTATCGGCATCGTGTTTGGGCTGCCGAGCTTGCGGCTGCGGGGATTCTATCTGGCCGTGTCAACGCTCGCCGCCCAATTCATGATCCAGTGGGCGCTCACCAAGTTCGGTTGGTTCTCCAACGACAATCCGTCCGGCGTGATCGATGCGCCGGTTATCAGCATTGCTGGCGTCTCATTCGCAAGTCCAGCAGAACGTTACGTCTTCACGCTTTCGATCGTAATCATTCTGGCCTTGTTGACGCTGCGGTTGTTGCGCTCTCAAACCGGTCGCAACTTTGTCGCGGTGCGCGATCACGAGGTCGCGGCAAAGGTCATAGGTGTACCGCTGCTGCGCACCAAGCTGCTCGCTTTTGGGCTCTCGTCCTTCCTCATCGGCGTCGCCGGTGTGCTCTGGGCCTTTGCCTATCTGCGCACGGTCGAACCGGCTGGCTTCAATCTCGACCGCTCGTTCCAGATCCTGTTCATCATCATCATCGGCGGGCTCGGGTCGCTACGCGGCTCTTTCATTGGCGCGGCGTTCATCGTCGTCTTCCCGCTCTTGTTATCACGGATAGGCGCCGCCCTGCTCGGTAACCTGTTCGATTCCGGCGTGCTCGAGATGAGCCAGCGTATCGCTATCGGTGTGCTCATCATCGCCTTTCTGATTGCAGAGCCGCGCGGCCTCGTCGCCCTCTGGGACCGCGCCTGGTCCGCAGCCCGACGCGCCAAGCGCCCGGCACTCCCAACTTGATCTGTTCAACTCAAAGGAGCTTACGATGAATATCTTCAGACGTTTGAAGCTGACAATGGCGGTAGCGCTCGCCGTGGGCCTTGCCTCTATGCTCACCGCGCAAGCCGATGAGCAGTTCTTTCCGCTGCAAAGCTATCGCGTGGGACCCTATGCGGCCGGCGGCACGGGGTTTTTCGGGGGGGTCATTGATTATCTCAACCTGATCAACATCCGCGATGGTGGGGTCAATGGCGTCAAGCTGACCTGGGATGAAGGCGAGACCCAGTATGAGGTCGAGCGCGGCGTCGAGGTTTACGAGCGGTTGAAGAGCCGTGCGGGGATTGCAGCCTGGAATCCCCTCTCGGTCGGTATTGCCTATGCCATGATCGATCGGATCTCCAAGGACAGAGTGCCGCTGATCACGATCAATCACGGCCGAACCGATTCCACCGATGGCCGCGTGTTCCCTTACGTGTTTCCGCTGCTGCTCAATCCCTACAGCGAAACCTCGGGCATCGTAAACTACATTGCCGCAAAGGAAGGCGGCTCGGTCAGGCTGAAGGGCAAGAAGATCGTCGTGCTCTATCACGGCTCGCCCTACGGCAAAGAGACGATCCCGATCTACAAGCTGCTGGCTGACAAGTATGGATTCGACCTCGAGCAGATCGAGGTTCCGCATCCGGGCAACGAGCAGCAATCGCAATGGATCTCGATCCGCCGCGCCAAACCCGATTACGTGGTGCTGCGCGGCTGGGGCGTGATGAATCCGGTCGCGCTGAAGACGGCGCAGAAGGTTGGCTTCCCCGCCGACCACATCATCGGCAATGTCTGGTCCAATTCGGAAGAAGACGTCATCCCCGCCGGCGATGCCGCCAAGGGCTATATCGCAATTACGACCCAGGCTTCTGGCGCCGAGTATCCCGTGCTCTAGGAGGTGATCAAGACGGTCTATGGTGCGAACAAGGGAAATCTCGATGATAAAAAGCGCATCGGCAGCGTCTATCACAACCTCGGGATCGTAAACGGCATTCTCAACGTGGAAGCGGTCCGGGTTGCGCAAGCAAAGTTCGGCAAGCGCACCCTGAGCGGCGATGAAGTCCGCTGGGGTTTTGAGCATCTGCAGCTCGATCCGGCGCGGGTGGAGGCGCTGGGCGCAAAAGGCCTGTTTCACTCGATCAACGTCACCTGGGACAATCATGAGGGCGACGGCCGCGTGACGTTCCAGCAGTGGGATGGCAGCAAGTGGAAGGTCGTCTCCGACTGGATCGCGCCGGACTGGGCCTTCCTTCGGCCGATTATCGAGAAGTCCTCGACCGGCTATGCCAAGGAGCATGGCATCAAGATCCGCACCTCCGGCGATGATGCGGTAAGCCAATAGCGGCAAGGCTTGGTACCTGCGGGCGCCGTCGGGCCCCGCAGGTGTCAGACCAAATGGATCAAAATATGAGTAACGTTCTGCTTTCAGTCGAAGGCCTGGTCGCAACCTACAACCATGCCATCCAGGCGGTGAACGATGTCTCCTTCGCGGTTCGGCGCGGCGAGATCGTCGCAGTGCTCGGTGCAAACGGTGCCGGCAAGTCGACCACGCTTCAGGCGATCTCTGGGCTGTTGCCGGCGCGGCGGGGCCAGGTGGCCGCCGGTCGCATAGTCTTCGATGGCCACGACATTGCAGCCGCATCGCCTGCGAAACTGGTCCGTGCGGGGATCGTTCCGGTACTTGAAGGCCGGCATTGCTTCTCCTCGTTGACAGTGGAAGAAAACCTCATCACTGGCGGGATCGGCCGAGACGCAAAGTCTCGGCTGATCCGAGCTGATCTTGAGGAGATCTACGAGCTTTTTTCCCGCGCCTGAAAGTACATCGTCGGTCAATTTCCGGGCTCACCTCGGGCGGCGAGCAGCAGATGACCGCGATCGCCCGCGCGCTGATGTCGCGGCCACGGCTCCTTGTGCTCGACGAACCCTCGATGGGGCTCGCGCCGCTTGTTGTCAAAGGCATCTTCCGGGCGCTGAAGCAGCTGAATGCCGAGCAAGGCCTCGCGATCCTCGTGGCCGAACAGAACTCGACGGTGGCGCTGCGTTTTTCCGATTCCGCGCTTGTGCTTGAGAACGGCCGCAGCGTGCTGTCCGGCGCGTCAGCCGCATTGCGCAATCGCGACGACATCAAAACGCTTTACCTCGGCGGCGCCGCCAAAAAAGACGCCCACGAAAAGCGGCTGGCGCACGCCGTTGCATAATTTTGATGAACACTGGAGAGACTGACCATGGCTAACGAGAATTTGGCACGCAACGTCGGCCAAGACGTCTATACGCGGCTGGATGCGGCGATTGACACGACCGTCGGCGTTAACGCCGATCGCAATGATCTGGAAGGCCGCTTTCCCAGGGAAAGTCTGAAGGCGCTCTCGGAAACGGGCTGGACCGGCGTGCTGAACGAGCCACGATTTGGTGGCCTTGGCCTTGGTCATGTTGATTTCGCGGAGGCCGCATACCGGATTGGACAGGCGGATGCATCGACCGGTCTCGTCTACGTCATGCATGTCGGCGCGGCCCAGACGATCAATTTGTTTGGCAATGATGACCAAAAAGAGCGCTGGCTCAAAGCCAACAATGGCGGCCTGCTTGGCACATATTCGACCAGTGAACGCGCGACCGGTGGCCACTGGTGGTATAACCTCTCGGAAGCATCACGCGACGGCGACAATTATCTCCTCAATGCTGAAAAATCATTCACGACGAGCTCCGGTCAGGCGGATTTTTATGTCGTGCAGACGCGCACGCCAGGCGCCAAGGACCAAACCGACATCGTCTTCTTCATCGTCGACGGCAAATCTGAAGGCATCGAATCAAAGCCCTGGAATGCTCTTGGCGTACGCGGCAATCATTCGGGTCCAATACGCTACACCAACGTGCGGGTGCCGAAGCGGGATCGCCTCGGTGCCGAAGGTCAGGGGAAGGAGATCATCTATGATGGCGTATCGCCGGTCTATCTGATCGGGCTTGGTGCCGTATGGGAAGGCGTCGCCCGCGGCGCATTGAACGCGGCCGTCAAGCATTCCACGAGTTTCGTGCACAAGGATCGAAACAAGAGCCTTTCGGACTATCAAGCGATCCGGCAGGAACTTGGAGCTGCCAAGGTGCTAGTGGAGACCCTTCGACCCTGGCGCCTCGAGCTTGCGGCGAAGCTGGATGAGCTCTCGCGCGCGGGCAAGCCGCAGAGCGAGATCCTGATCCCTTTGACCGAGTTCAAGGTCCATGCCGCCGAGGTCGCGAACAAGGTTGCCGCGGCGGCCCTGACGGTGACGGGAGGTTGCGGCTATCACCGCGGGCCGATCGAGCGTTCCTTCCGCGACGCGCGCGCAGCAATCGCCATGGGGCCCTCGAATGTGATTGCGCGCGACTGGATTGGTAAATCGTTGGTCGGACTGCCTCTGGAGCTGTTCCACGAAGGGGGAGAATAGATCTTGCCTGAGGAGGTGCCCGCAAGCGGCATGGAATCCCGTTTCGTTGACCGATGACATCAGTGAATTGATATTTGAATCACCCGAAATGGCCGCATCAGATTGATTTCTCACAGAGTTTAATGTGACGCGGCCGTGTTCAGCGCCAGCCTATGGGCGTATGTGGAAGTCGTCGACGATCCAATTTTGCCTGGAAGCGCAGCAGCTGTTGTTTCGCTGTTTCGCCCAACAAATGGTGTCTGCTGCCGAGATGCATATCTCGCCGCAACCTGCTGCCGATTATTTTCGTAGAATTTCAGGATGCTCTCGTCACTCAGTTCTTGGATGGCCATCGAAATATTCTCAAGACTCACCAAAAAACGGAGCCGCAGATGTAATCCGCGGCTCCCCTCGAAGACAACTCGGTAAAACGCAATATAGCCCAGCTCCCGTGCCGACCTCAGGGTGACTCGCTTATCCCGATTTGTAGCGATGTCGCTAGCCTATAATTTTCGTCCCGATCCGCAAAGGACCCTACGGGCGGCGATATCGAAAACGCTCGGAGGCGACAACGAGACCAACTCTACCAGGTTTGGCGCTCACCGAGGTCCTATCAGAATCCGTAAGATCGTTCGGCCCAGCGCAGTAGCACGCGCGCATCCCGATCGGGTAAGACCACGCGCTGGTCACGCAGGCCCTTGGCGATCGCTTGACCAACCTCGGGCTCAATTCGATTACCATGGGTCATCAAGAAGAACCAACCGAACGGGACGCCGACCTCACGGTCGAGGGCTTCAACGCGATCCATCAGGATATGAACCGAGGCATCGTCGGCGCTGAGCTTCTCTTCCGGCAGATGCAGCGGGCGCGGCACGAATCCGACCTCGCGCGTGCCTTTGTCGTCGTAGTCGTAAATGTCGAGCGCCCAGTGCGCGTAGACGCGCTCGGCCGAAGCGCTTGATTCTTCCCAATCCTGGAAGAAGCGATTCTCCCGTGCCACGAACTCGAACCAGTCCGGCACCAATTCCAGGAACGGCGTCTCGGTCGTGCCCTGCCGCGTCACTTCCCGCACCACACGGCGTTCCATCTCCGGCCGCTGCGCCTCGCGCTTCTCGCGCTCGAGGCGGGCACGCCGCGTCAGGAAACTCCGGACATGGACGACGCTGCTGCCCGCGCGCCCAAGCATCCGATAGAGCGGACCGGCGATTACCTTGTCGTCGGATATATCTTCGTGTGTGATCCATGATGGATCGAGTAATTCGTCCTTGCTCCAAGGGCGGTACATCGGATTGACGATCGGCCCGGCGCGCCATTCGACTTCCCGGCCGAGACGGATTTGCACATAGTCCGCCGCGCCCGGTCCAGTTGGCGCGAAGGCGTACACGCTGTTGCCGTGCCATTCCGAAATCTGAAGGTCGCTCTCGCGCAATCGCGTCCAAAGGGCGCCAATGTCGCCGTTGTCCTTAGCAAGCTCGGCTTCCATCCACGGCCGGTATTCTGCGATCCGTGATGCAGGCCTTGCCGCACGGCGATGCCCCGCTCCAGCAGGAACGCACGGATCTGATTGATGACGCCGGTGCGCTGACCGACCAATCGATCGCGGACGCGGTGCAGTGCCTGAAGGTCGAGCTGATCGGCGGTCTTGGTCGCGACGAACTTCATGGTCGGGCGTTGGACGGCCTCGGCGATGGCTTCCGCATCTCGGAAGTCATTCTTCTGTCCCTTCGAATACGGGCGCACGTATTTCGCCGGCATCAGGCGGGCGTCGTGGCCAAGCATTTGGAGTTTGCGACTGAGATGATGGGCGCCGACGCAGGCCTCCATACCGACCCAGCACGGCGGCAGGTTGGCGAGCCGCGTTTCCACCTGGCCGCGCGACCACTTCTGCCGCAGCACGATGGCACCGCGGTGATCATGACCCACGATGTGGAACGAGTTCTTGCCGATATCGATGCCGATCACGGCGATCGCTGCGTTGAGTTTCTGAGGCATGGCGTGCTCCTTGTCTTGAGTGCCCCTTGCCAGCTTCTCGTGCTGGCAGGGCCGGAGCACGGCCGGACCATCCCATTCTGATGTCCCCAGTCAAGTACACAGCGCATGGTTTCCCGTCCCCACGAAGACTCATCGTGAAGTTCTTGCTCTGATGGATCGTGCGGAGGAGAAGGCGGGACCCAAAGACGTCGGTGAACAGGCTCTGATGCGCGGGTTGGATACCGCATGCATGTTTCGCGGGATCGTGAGCACGGATTTCAAAGCATCGTGAGCAGAGATTTCAGACGATCGTGAGCATGGATTGCGCTGGATCGTGAGCAACGTTTCAGCGGCTCTGCCCGCTTCGGCCGACAACTCAACCGGCTTAGGAACTGTCTCGTCAGTGAACGAGGAAGGCCGATGCCCACCCAGAGATTGTCGATGCGCCGGATCAAAGAGGTTGTCCGCTTAAAACATGTTCAAGGCTTGCCGGAGCGAGCCATCGCGCGCACCCTGGGCATCAGCAACGGCGCCGTGCACAGCTATCTGCGCCGAGCCGGGGCTGCCGGGCTGAACTGGCCGTTGCCGGCCGGAATGACCGACGAAGACCTGGAGCTGCTGCTTTTCCCTGCGCCGAAGCCTGCGTCGCAGAGCCCCCAGCGGCCCATTCCCGACTGGGGCTATGTCGACAAGGAGCTGCGCCGGCGCAACGTGACCCGCCGGCTGCTGTGGGACGAGTATCGCGCCAGCCATCCCGATGGCTTCGGCTACACATGGTTCTGTACGACCTACGAGGCCTGGAAGGGGCGGGCCCGGCCTTCGATGCGGCAGACCCATCTGGGCGGCGAGAAGGTTTTCGTGGATTTCGCCGGCGACACCATCGATGTCATCGATCCCTTAACCGGGAAGTGCAGCCGATGAAGCTGTTCGTCGCGGCGATGGGCGCCTCCAATTATACATACGCCAAGGCCTGCCCAAGCGAGGGCCTCGCTGACTGGATCCGGGTCCACATCAACCTTTTCACTTTCCTCGGCGGGGCGCCGACGTTCGTGGTCTGCGACAATCTCAAGGCCGCCGTCACCAATCCCGACCGCCACGACCCCGGCCTCAATCGGACCTATGCCGAGATGGCGAGCTATTACGGCACGGCCATTCTCGCAGCCCGGCCGCGGCGCCCAAAAGATAAGGGCTCAGACTCATACTGCACCTCGTCAGTTATGTGAGGATGAACTTTCAGGATCGACCTGGTAGTCCCGCTTGTGGACGAACTTCGCCGGCAGGTCCTCTGGCGGAATCTCATAGAGGAAGTCGCCACGATCATTGACCGGATGTGCGCGTAACAGGCCACGTCGGCGCCACAAATGGACGGTCGAGACCACAACGTTGTAGCGAGCCGCGACGTCCTGCAGAGTCAGCAGTCCTTGCGCGAGCAGGCGTGTCTGCCGATCGGCGAGATGGTAGGTATGGCGAAGTCGTCCGGTGCGCGTAGCTGTCCAAGGCGTGCTGACGACGGTCCGCACGCTCGCTCGTTGAGCAGATCGGCGATCTCTTTGTCCGTGTAGGTATCGATGAGGCGGTCGATCTCCGCGATCACGGCGGCATCTGTCGTACGCAACTCGACACACGACTTCGGCAGCGGCAGATCCAATGAGCGCGTCGCGCCGCCGACGAAGCGGATATCCACATGGAGCGTATCGCCCTTGCTGAGCGTCACGTCCTCGATCAGCATGCGCAGCATGCGTTTCTTATCTTTCATCTGCGTGCGTGGATTGCGCCAGAGGCGGGGGAAGTCGATGGCGAGGGCCATCGGCTCGCTACGCTCGGCATCGGTCACGACGCTAACATCCGCCGCCGAGGCTTTGTTGTATGCTTCCTGTGCCGCGGCGACCGCACGAAGCAGACGCAGGAATTGATCTGATCGATCCGACGACGGAACAGATCGCCACGTCCATCGATTCCTCCTCCTGTCGAGGCACGGACGAACAGCTGAATCCGATGGCCAAGGTGAGTCATTCTGCAAAAGCCTTCACGCCCAAGCAGGGCCAGTATCTGGCCTTCATCGACGCCTACACGCGCGTGCATCGCGGCCACCAGCCGAATGGGTGCAGCGGCACTTCGGCGTCTCCCCGCCTTGGCGCAAGCTGCGATCGCGAGGCTCTGGTGTGCTCTGGCCCTATCTGACTTGGTAGCTGCCCAAGCCACGTAGCCGGTGTTAAGTTCGCTTGAGCAAGGGTGCCGATCGAGCTGACCGTAAGAGTTGTACAGAGCCTCCTGTTCGGTCCGAGGTCGTCCGCTTGTCGTTCACGCTCTTCTGAGCGGTCGGGGGCGCAGCTTGGCAGATGGAATGGAAATGCAACAGCGGCGCTCGCTCTCGAATGGTGATCGGCCGGCCGGCCATTTTCGGAACACCGCTTACGTGCTCAACAAGAGCAGCAGTCCCTATTTCGATGCATCTCACGCGGCCGGCCTCATGCCGGTCGAGGGACGTTCCACGACGGGACGGACCTTTGTTTTGGACGGCGGTCCACTGTTCGACTTCGAAGGCATCTCAGAATCGCTAAGGCGAACGTCCTCGGCGCGTCCGCACGGTAGGATGAATATTTCTGGAGAGCGCACTGATGCCCGACTGGGATATGCACTCATTGTCGGCCAGCGTACCCAGAAAAATGCTTCAACGTCGGTACATTGGTGCGACGGCTTGGCAATTTCGTCTACCAGGATGGTGTCGCCGCCCGAACGCGCGGGCTTCATCAGGCGCCGGCCCGGATCGCCGCGCAGCATCGAAGCGCTGGTCCCTCCCGAGCTACCCGTCTTGGAATCCAAAACCAATCAAACAAAACCTCAGTGTCGAGGTACTAGGACAAAACTGAGGGGGAATAATGTCTGACGCTGCGTTAGATCGCACACCGAATGTCACGGGCACCAAGACCTTTAGCATAAACTACGGATTGTTCGCGTTCGCGATCGTTGCGCTGACGATCCTCTACATCTGCGCGCGGCTGTATCAGCAGGCTTTTGGTTTCTCCATGGGGCTCGATGCGAGTTCACCAGAATTTGGCGAATACTGGATGACGCTCTTCAAGATCGAATTACCGGTCTTGTATGGCGCGGGCGCGCTCTGCTGGACCTATCTCTTCCTGACGCGTGACAAGAACATTGAGGCCATCACGCCCGAGGTCGAGTTGCGCCGTTACTTTTATCTGACGATGTGGCTCGTCGTGTACAGCTTCTGCATCTTCTGGACGGGCAGCTTCTTCGCCGATGGAGATGGAGTCTGGCATCAGACGACCCTCAGAGACACGCCGTTTACTCCCAGTCACATAATTCTGTTCTATGCGACCATTCCAATCTATCTCTTCTTTGGCGTAGGCAGCTTTGTTTACGCAATGACCCGCATTCCGGCCTTCTGCAGGGGGATCTCGCTCATGCATGTCTTCGCCGTAGTGGGGCCTTTCCTCATTTTGCCGAATCTCGGTTTCAACGAATGGGGGCATGCTTACTGGCTCACGGAGGAAATCTTCTCGCATCCGCTGCATTGGGGTTTCGTGGTTCTTGGATGGTGCGCACTCGCGCTGGCGGGCGTCCTGATGCAGATCGTCGGACGATTTAGAGAACTCGTTCCAATTGTATTCAAGCAGGATGCAGCGAGCGCGTGACGGACGCACGTCTGCTACACGTTGGAAAAGCGCGGTGCGGGAAGCCGTGCGACAATAATACAAGCCAACAGCCATTCCCGGAGAGCGATCGCAGTCCGGGAAGAGCAGGTAAACCCTAGGGAGAGAGGAGTGACCTCAATTACCGACATCGATGCAGTGGCGATTCCGAAAAGGAAAGCTGGCCGCAAGGGTGAGACGGTCATTTCTGTCTCCGGTCTAACCCCCAAGGCAGCAAGATACTCCCGCATATTCGACTTCTTGGTCGTGGCGGCGGTGGTGCCCCTCTTTGCGGGAGCATTCCATCTGCACGTGATGCTCACGGTCGGTGATTGGGACATGTATGTCGACTGGAAAGATCGGCAATATTGGCCCCTTGTCACGCCCATCTCCATGATCATGTTTCCTGCTGCTCTGCAGGCGATCTTCTGGGTCAACTTCCGTTTGCCCATCGGCGCGACGGTGGGCGCAACAGTGTTGCTGATCACCACGTGGCTCGGACGTTACGCGAATTGGTGGATATGGACAGGCTTCCCGTTCACGGAAGGCGTGCCGTCACAGGTGATCGCGGGCGCATTGTTGATGGATATGGCGTTAATCGTCCTTCGCAATAGCCTGTTCACATCCATCTTCGCGGGCTTTGCGTTTGGATTCGTATTCTGGCCATCGAATTATTCCGCTTTGGCTCCGTTCTATCTCCCAGTCGAGCACCAAGGAATGGTCGCATCGTTGGCCGACATGATCGGTTACACATTTCCGCGTTCGAACATGCCTGAGTATCTGCGTATCATTGAGCGCGGTACGCTCCGGACTTTCGGTAGCTCGGTTAGTTGGGTGTCGGCGGCGTTCGCGGGCTTCATCTGCATATTCATGCACCAGCTTTGGTGGCAGCTTGGGCGTTTTGCGTCCCAGGCGACGTTCCTCAAGAACGGCGATGTCGTCAAATCCTTCATGGGTATGAAAAGCAGGCCAGCGTCCTAAGCGAATAAGCACAGGGAACACGGGTATGTTGGCGAAACTTATAAAACTCGCTGCCGGTTGGGTTGTCGCGTTCACTGCCGGAGTGTCTAGCGCAGCTGCTCATGGCGAACGTGCTCAGGAGCCATACTTGAGGACCAGGACGGTGCAATTCTACGATGTCCACTTTTCCAAAACTGACGTGAAGGTGAACGAGCGGTTCGAGCTAACGGGAAAATTCAGGCTGATGGAGGACTGGCCGGACGCAGTTACTCCGCCGGATATTGTTTTCGTATCGAGCGTATCGCCGGGGCCAACAATTGCCAGGGTCGAAACATACCTCAACGGTGAGCCAGCGAGGCAGTCTTTCGCAAAGCTGGAACTTGGCCGCGACTACGATTTTCGAATGGTTCTTGAGGGGCGCACACCGGGCAGCAGCCACATCCATCCCTCGATCTCGATCAAGGGATCTGGCCCTCTGGTGGGACCGGGTCAGTGGATAAACATCTCGGGTGATGCGCATTCGTTCGCGTTTCCGATCAAGACTATGACTGGTCTGCAGATCGACGACTTGCAGACGTTCGGGCTGACGAACGCGATCGGATGGCATGTGGCCTGGCTGGCCGTGGCTGAGGCTTGGTTGTTGTTCTGGTTGGTTCGTCCACTGTTTTTGCCGCGATGGCTTGTTCTGCAGAAGGGCAGGGAGGATTTGTTGGTTTCGTTGAGGGACACCGGGGTCGGGATCATTGTGGCGGCGATCGTTCTCGTCATGGTCTTCGGCGGCTACGTCCGAGCCAATCAGGAATATCCATATAATGTGCCCCTCCAGAGCGGGTTGAATAAGGTCGCGCCGCGCCCGGCAAGCCCTGCTGACGCAGAGGTCAAGGTCATATCGGCCACCTATGACGTGCCGGGCCGTTCGATGAGGTTAGCGACCAGGATAACGAACAAAGGGTCAGAACCTCTTTCAATCGGCGAGCTTACGACCGCAAACATCCGCTTCCTCAATCAGGGGCTTCCAGCAGCAATAGCCAATGTAGATCCGACCTACCCAAGGGATCTCATCGCACGCACGGGGCTTGAGCTCAGTAGTGATACGCCGATAAATCCCGGTGAGACGAGAGAGGTGCTCGTCGAGGCAACGGACGCCGTGTGGGAATTGGAGCGCCTCGTCAGCTTCCTCACCGACGTCGACTCCAAGTTCGGCGGGTTGTTGCTCCTCTACACTCCGAATGGGAAACGCGTCATAGCGGAGATGGGCGGACCAATAGTGCCCGTATTCACCGAACTTAAGTAAGCTTGGGTGCGCGAATGTTGCGACGAGGTCGGTGGCGGACGACCGCGAGCGGAAGAGGGGCGTTCCCGGCGTTCCTTATGATGGCGCTCGGCGCTCTCTTTGTTCTTGCCGCCGTCCGCGAAGGTCATGCGCACGGAGCGGTGTCCATGGAGGCGGACCAATGCAAGCTGAAAGTGGACAGCTACTTCATGCATTTTACTGGCTATCAGCCGCAGAGCTCGAGAGCCGAATTTTGTGAGGACATACCGGAGGTCGGGCGAACGATCATTGTTCTCGATTTCGTCGACCAGTCCCTTCGAGACATCCCGGTAAGCGTGAACCTGGCTAGAGATGACGGCGTACAAAGGATGGAAATGACGAGCACACCATCCAGCATCCTCTACATTCCACCAAGGAAGTATCCGAACGGAACGATCAAGATCGACGTCAATTTCGAGAAAGCCGGCAGATACGTCGGCATGGTGGCGATCGAGGATCGCGGGCAAAGCGTGGCAAACTTTCCATTCGACGTGGGGCGAGGCTGGAGTCTGATACGTCTTCTGGCGTGGTGCCTGGTCATAGTGTCAGGCGCCGTGGGAACGTTTCTGTGGGCACGGCGACGATACTCGATCGGGCGGGAGCTATCCTCGGCGAACCACAGGTAAGGGCGAGTTATTTCGATGAAAAGGTTCGTGCTCGTCCTGATGGCCGTGCTGATCGGAATGCCAAGCGCGGTACTCGCTCATGCGCACCTCATTCGATCGACGCCGCAAGATGGCAGCGAAATTTCAACTCCGATCGACGCGATGGTCCTGTACTTCACTGAAGCGCTCGAACAGCGGCTCATCAATGTCGCCCTTTCTCGCGATGATGAAGCCGTATCAGGGCTTTCGCAGCCTGTGCTAAGCGGCAATGGACGAATCGTGAATGTTTCGTTACCTCATCTATCTGCTGGGCTCTATACCGTCAGTTGGAGCGTTGTCTCGATTGATGGGCATCGCACGGAAGGCAAGTTTAAATTTCTCTACCGAGGACCTTGATGGAAACGGTCCTCTCACTTGCGCGAGGGACTGCTTTCGCCTCCACGGCAGCTTTCGGCGGATTTTGCTGGGGTTTGGCACTGTGGCGCGAGGGTCTTGAAAGCGGCACTCGGTCGCGCTTCACGACGATAGCTTCCATCGCTGTGTCCGTAGGACTCGTCCTCGGTCTCTTGTATTTAACGGTTCGGATCGGCGCCGTCCTTGGCAAGCCGGTCTTAGCTGTCAGCTCTAGCGACGTGCTCTTCATCATTTTGGACACGCGGTTCGGGAGAGCTCAGGTCGCGGCGCTTGGGTTTTTGCTAGTCGGATTTGCGAGTTTGCGACTTCTTCACAAGCCAGGTCTTGCCGCGAGTTTCAGCGGACTATCGCTGCTGGTGGGATTGTTCTCGAGCCACTCGGCGGCTGGCGGCACTATAGCAGACCTAACGATCAATATGATCCATGTTGCTGTGGCTGCGCTCTGGTTCGGAGGACTGTCAACCCTCGTTGTCGCGATGGCTCGCCAGGCAGCGGAGAGGCCCGAAAGTAAATCTAGGCTCCTGAGCGGCTTTTCGACGGTCGCGCTGCCGCTCATGTTGCTCGTGGTCGCAACCGGAGTAGCTCTAGCAATCGAAAATGTGGGGACTTGGCCGGGTTTGGTGGCGACCGAATATGGCTGGCTCCTGACGGGAAAGTTCGCCTGCATCGGCCCGGTCCTGATCTGCGCGGCGTTTGTCAGACAGAGGCTATTGCCGTTGCTAAAGACCGAAGGGGCAACTCAGCCACTCGCGATGGTCTTGAAGATCGAGCTAGCCTTCGCATTTCTGGTCACGCTACTTGCGGGCTGCCTGTCTCAGGCCATTCCATCGAGACACGTCGAGATAGTCTGGCCGCTTTCGTTCCGTCTGGATCCAGCCGTCGCTTGGCGGACGGTACCGGGAAGTAACGTTCTGGCCATTGGCGGCTGCATTGCTCTGTTGGTTGGGAGTATTGCCGCATTTGAGCTCGGCCGTATGGGAAGATGGCGGTGGGCGACGATCGCGGCTGTTGCTGGACTTGGCGTCGCAGGGGCTGTCGCGCTGCCCGGGTTATCAGTCCCCGCGTATCCTTCGACCTACTCAAAGGTTCCGGTACCGTATGACGCGGAAGCGATTGCCCAGGGACAGGACGTATTCGCTGCTAATTGCGTAGCTTGCCACGGCCTGAGGGGTAGAGGAGACGGCCCGTTAGCAAAAGATTTGAAGCCGCCGCCCGCCGATCTCACTGCTCCGCACACGAGAGACCATACGATGGGAGACATGTACTGGTGGGTGAGCCATGGCTTCCCATCCTCGGCGATGCCGGGCTTTGCCGAAAGTCTGTCGGACTTGGACAGGTGGCGAGTGGTCGAGTACGTGATGGCTCTATCGCTTGGCTATGAAGCAAGAGTTCTTGGTCCCGAAATATCGGCGGGGCAGCCGTGGCTTCACGCGATCGACTTTCCGACGTGCCGCGGCGTTGACCCGAGAGAGAAGTTGAAAGATAGGAGCGATGGGCGCTCAAAACTTGTGCCGATCTTCCGAGATGGCATCCGAACGCAGCGCCTAGATCAGTTGACGCAACACGCGCGCGCCATCGAGCAAGCAGGCGGAATGATCGTCGCGGTGATGCCGTCTCACTCCGAGGAGTTCCCATCTCCAAGTGAGTCAGGAAATCCCTGCATCGTGTTCGACATGGACCATCGCATTGCCGCTGCGTGGAATCTCTATCGGCGCACAATGGCGAACCCCGGCTTCGATGACAACGATTCGCCTCCAGCGATAATCGAGTTTCTTATCGACAGATTCGGATTCGTGCGCGCACGCTGGCGTTCGGACGAGACGGAGGGATTGGCATCGCATTCGCAACTGGTCGACGCAATTACGCAGCTCCAAGCCGAACCGGAGATCAACAAGAGAGGCGTTCATGACCATTAGCGTCCGGGCCGCTCTTGCCCTCACTGCTGTCTGGCTCCCGCCGATCGCACTCGCGATCAATGCTCTCGCCGAGCGCAGTGCCCCCCGCGAGTTTCAATCGATCATTTGTCGCGGCGACAGGTCTAGTGCCAGCAAGATCGCAGGCCGCGACGAGCCATGATCATAGTAGCGAGCAGATTCTGCGTCGACAAGCAGGCGGTAGCTCTTTTGGGGCACTCGGATGGGGGATCGGTGGCAGAAGAAGAGCATCTCATCTCGCCGTCCCGTATCAGCCCCCGAGTGATCGTGGCTAGCGCTGCCGGCATTCAGCGGAATGATCTTGATCCAGCCCAGTTGAGCCCACCTCCAAAAGCGGCAATTGCGGGAAACGTTCGCTGACCACCTTTCCCGCAAACATAAAGTGGTAAGCGCTAAAACGCGGATTACAGAGGAGGCCATGATGCCTTGGAAACCCACGATGTTGATGGCGAGTGCAAGGGCATTGCTTTCGCCGATTGCCGGTGTTGCCGTCCTGGCGTTTTTTAACAGTACCGCCGTCAGCCATGAGTTGGAGGTCGGAACACTACTGATCCAGCATCCCTGGGTGGCTGCAAAGGATACGACCAATACCGCGACGACGGCTTATGTGATCGAAATTCAGAACAGGGGCACAGGGCCAGATCGGTTGCTCGGGGCGTCGCTTTCGGGCGAGAAGGGGATCTTGCAGGAAGCCGATGCAGGCGCACGGCCAGCTAAGTTCGCCACCCATGAGCATGGCTTCCAAATAGAACCTGGTGGTTTCGTTCGTCTTCAACCCGGTGCCGCGCGGATCCTGTTTGAAGGACTTCACGGCGCACTAAAGGAAGGAGAGATGGTCAAAGGGACGTTGGAATTCGAAAAGGCCGGCACCATAGAAATCGAATTCACGATCGAGCCGGCGGGCTTGGCTGAAGAGGATGATACGCCAATCCATCATCACACTCACCACTAAGGTGCCAGGAGAAGGGCGAAGCATGGACGCCGTCTGATGCAGGGGTGTGGGAGATCGAACCATGAGCGCGATAGGCATTTGGGAACGCCCCAGATCTGGAAACATTCACGATCAAGCAGCCATGCTGAAGGGATGGTGGGATGGGATCAATCCTATACCCAGCTTGAGGCAGGGCAATTCGAAGCTGAAGTGCAGTCAGCTCAACTTGCACCCGATTGCGGGATTTCCCGGAAGACCACCAACAAGAAACTCTATAGATGTTTGCTCCTCCAACGGGCGGTTTTGCACTTGGTGGCCAGGTGCTGACGAGCGGGCCGTCGCCTAGAACATGCAGGACCGCAAGACGGCCTTCCTCAACGCTTCGACGGACAAGCGCACGGCCAGTCCGGACCGGCTCGAGGCCAAGGTCTCGCCTTATGTCGTGCAGGCTGGCACGGTGATCCCAGTTGCGCTCATCACGGGCATCCGGTCCGATCTGCCCGGCCAGACTTCAACGTCGAACAGATCGAAGGGCTACCCGCTGGCTACTATGCAGCGCCAGCGCCGTCCGCCGAACCGGTGGAGCGCATCGAGCACGCTGACTGTTACTTCGATAACACCGGCGCGGTCGTCCGCTACGGTGGCGACAAGGCGTTCTACTCGCCAGTCACGGATCACATTCAGCTCCCAAGACCAGAACTCTTCAAGGACATGGCGTCTTTCGTAGCCGTCAGGGCCCATGAAACGCTTCATTGGACATCGGCCCCCGACCGGCTCAACCGGGATCTTAGCCGCTACCACAAGGATCGCCGCGAGCGGGCCTTCGAGGAAATGCTGGTGGAAATTGGGGCGGCGCTCGTCTGCGCCGATCTTGGCATCGTCCCCGAGCTCGAACCGAGACCGGATCATGCGGCCTACCTGGCAAGTTGGGTCTCCATTCTTTCCAACGACAGGCGCGCAATCTTCTCAGCAGCCGCCCATGCGCAGCGGGCGGTTCCTTATCTCCACAGCTTGCAGCCGCAGAGCAATGGCGAGCGCGAAGCCGCCTGATGCTACATGCTCCGCTCCTTGAAGGGGAGGGCGGTCCGTCCTCCCCGATCGCCCTGTGCGCGATTTCCCTCCACGCGGCCGTGCATTCCACCATGCTTGTGGCGCTCGTCGCGCATGGCGTCTTTGTAGGTCGCAAGTCACGATCGAAAAGAAAAGAGGTCCCGCCTCGCGGCGGAGCCCTCTCGCGGATGCCGTTCGCGATTGCGTTATGGCAGATCGCTGGCGGCGGCGCCTCCGAAGTTGATCGGCCGCATGGGTCTGGTGCGGCGAGGTTGCATCCGCACGACAAGCACGTCGGCAGGCTCGTCGGCGATGTTGCGGCAGCGACCTCCGCAGATGCGCCCATATTGCTGACAGCGGCGTTCCCCTCGCGCGGGGATGCGCGGCGCCAAGTGGCCTGGTTGAGGAAAACCGCGTCTCGTTGCCTGTGCTCGTTGTCTCGAGATGTGAATGGGCCAGGGGAGCCTGTCTTCATTATTCCATGTGTTTTCGCGACGGGGCACACCCATCTGCGTCCTCGATAGAGGCTGGTCTGACCGAAGGCCGATCCCGCTACGCGGGCTCTCGATCTTGTCCCCGCAACGTCCGTCCTCGACTTTCTTCCCCTGGCGCTGCGCGCCATTCCTCGCGGTTCAAGAAAGTCGCTCCCGGCCGCCCTCCACTTTGTTTCGGCCCTTCGGGTGCAGGTCGATCGCCTCCGGTCTCACGACCGCCATCGAGGTCGCGATAGGCGCGGCCCGAGAAAACCAGGGAATGAGACAATGGCTACCATCGGCACCTTCACCTCCACGGGCAACGGATTCTCCGGCTCCATCAAGACCCTTAACCTCAACGTCAAGGCCAAGCTGGTCCGCGTCGAGAACCCCTCCGAGAAGGGACCGCACTTCCGCATCTTCGCGGCGGCGAATGTCGATCTGGGCGCCGCCTGGCAGAAGGTCTCCAACGAGGCCCGCGACTACCTCTCGGTCAAGCTGGACGACCCGGCTTCCCCGCTCCGATCTACGCCACCCTGATCGAGGTGGAGGGCGAGGAAGGCCTGCAGCTGATCTGGTCCCGGCCGAATCGGGACTGAGGCTCCCGCTGGAGGGCTCCCCTGTGAGGCGGGAGCCCTCTTCCTTTCAATCGGAGACGCCCTCATGACCGTCGACACCATCGAGGAATTGCGCGCCGAGCTGCGGGAATGCCTGTTCACGCCCGCGGAGCGCAAGGCGCTCGAGGCCGAACTGGCCGACCTCATCCGTCAGCGCAACGAAGCACTCGCGGCCGATGAGGAGGGGGCGTAAGCCCCCTTGTCTAGCGACTTACGGCACGACCGTGCAAGGGCTCCGCTCATCCGTTGAGGACGTCCTTGATGGCTTTGGCTGGCGTGAAGGTGAGCTTCTTGGAAGCCGCGATCGCGATCGTTGCGCCGGTCGACGGATTGCGGCCCTCGCGGGCAGGCGTGTCCTTGACCTTGAACTTGCCGAAGCCGGCGATGCTTGTCTCGGCCCCGCTCGCGGCTGCATCGGCGATTGCCTTGAACACGCCGTCGACAATCGCTTTCGCCTGTGTCTTTGTCAGGCTGTTCTCAGCGGCGATCTTCTCGGCAATCTCATTGGCGGTGGTCATGGAACAGGCTCCGTCTTGCTTCGATTTTCTTCCGTCTGACACCAAGACCGTCGGACGATAGAGCAGGCATCGGAAGCGGAGCCGTAATCCCCGGAAAACTGACGAAACTTTAGACTTTCTCCTCAGCAGAGGCGTATCCGCGCCTGCGCTTGGTGCGCTCCAGCCATTCGAATGCTTCGCCCGCTTCCGCACTGGCATCGAAGGCCTGCACCATCGTTCGGTCGTGCCGATCCGGCCCCAGTTGCGGATAAGCGAGATCCCGCCGAACAAGGTCGGCTGGATCGAAAGCAAGTAAAACCGCCGCATGTTGCGGGTGGCGTCGATGCGGCGAAGGTGAAGCGGACTTGGCTCGAGGTTCGGCATGCGGGGATTCTCGCTTCCTGCGAAAGCGAGGTCCAATGATTTTTATGAATCGATCAGGGGCCAAACGATTCATTTTCTCGATATCTCAGCCACACCATGGATGCACAAATCCCTCCCATCGTCGCGCAATCCCTTCCTGCATGAGATTTCCCCGATGGATCGGCGCACTGTTGTGCCCGAGCCATCGATGACGGTTGCTTCTGTGTCACCGGCTAATCTCCGCCATGAAAATAACACTTCTCCGGGCGCATCAGCATCACGTCCCCGGTCGGAGCCTTTTATTCAACTAAAGCGAAACAGCGTCGAAGGTTTGAACAGACATCTCTTTGTCGCGTGTTCGTCAGCTTCTTCTTCCATTCCTGTTGTACCATTGGGAGATCGAAGATGTTCGATGCTGCCACAACCGCGCTTCTACGGTCGGTCCTCGACGAAGTCTGTGTGAGCCTTTCGCGCTACGAGACGGGCGCTCGCACCCATGTGGCTTCAAAGATATTGGAAGCGGCCAGCACGGGCGAGAAAACGCCTGACCGCCTCAAACGGATCGGTCGCGAGGCTCTTTCCAAAGCTCCGACGATGTGTCGATAGAGGCGGGAAGCAGGATATTGTTATTGACGTGACCAAGGTTCAAGCTTGGAAGCCAAATGGCTGTGAGGCCGCCGCTAAGCGTCAACGGGCTACGTGTTCGTTTCTTTGTTTTTGTCGAGCGAGCTTGACGGCGCACGCGCCATATGTAGGATCAGCAATCAAAGATTGCATACGAATTTTTGATCGGAGTTTATTGCGGGGCGGGTAATGTCGCGGCACCCGGAGAGGCCGGCGCTTTCATGACATCGCGAGCGTTCACACGGAAACGCGACTGTTTTTCCGCGCGATCTCTAGTGGACCGCCGGATACCGCGCGCTCCTGACGGCATTTGTGACGCTGGCATGACGTCGAGATGTTCGAACCTGCGGAGCGCTGCCGCGTCCCGAGGTCGGCTCGACGTGCTTTCGATCGGGACGGGCTGACCCCATGGAAATCGATCAGACGCGGTTTCGGAACGTAGTCGAGCAGACGCGCGAAGATCGCGATCGCGTGCGCAAGCTCGTGGAAGGCAAGCAGTGGCGCCAGGCCGAGCCGGACCGTGCGCGTATGGCGATGTTCAACTTGCGGGCCGCGCGGCAGACCATGCCTCTTGGCGCGGAGGCCGTGCAGGGTCCGGACGACATGCAGACGTCGTGGTTCCTGCCGGGCGGCGCGACAGCGCGGCGGGCGATCGCGTTCGTCGAGGCGACGGCCGGAGGCAAATGGACGGCCGGCACCGGCTTCATGATCAGTCCCACGCTCTTCATGACGAACCAGCACGTGATCCAGGACGAAGCCGCTGCGCTTTCGGCACAGATCACTTTCGATCGGGAAATGGGCGACGACGGATCAATGCGGCCCACCACCGTCTTCCGTTTGGCGCCCGAGCGCTTCGCCCTGTTCTCGCAGCAGGAGGAATTGGACTACGCCCTCGTCGCGCTTGGCCAGAAGGTGGCTGGCGACGGCGATCCGAGGGACTTCCGATATTGCGTCCTGTCCGATCGGCCGGACAAGCACGTGATCGGCATGAACATGAATATCGTGCAGCACCCGAATGGTCTGCCCAAGATGATCGCCATCCGGAACAACATTCTGCAGTATCGGACGGAGCGTACGCTTCTGTACGAGACCGACACCGACCACGGTTCGTCGGGAGCGGCGGTCTTCAATGATGCGTGGGAGCTCGTTGCGCTTCACCACTTCGGGGAGCCGTTCCTCGAACGCAAGGATGAGAACGGCAATCCCATTCCGACGAACGTCAACGAAGGCGTGCGGATCAGCGCCATCTATCGACATCTCTCGGACAGGCTCGTCAGTCTCGACGAGGAGCGTCGCGACCTATTGCGGGCCGCGCTCGATCTGTCGAAAACGGCTCTCGCGCAAACAGGCGGAAGGCGACTCTCGCCGCCGCATCCCTCCGCGGATGCACAAGAGAGTCTGGTGATCGGGGAGGAGGGCGTCATGGCCAGCGAAGCGGGTGGGAACGAGATCAAGGTGACGATTCCGATCGAGGTGAGTGTCCGGGTGGGCGGAAACTACGCGACCGGCGCAGCGATCGCGCCAGCGCCAGCTCCCCAGAAAACGCTCACGCGCGCAGCGGAAAAGATATCGATTGATCAGGACTATTCGAATCGCGACGGCTACGACCCGCGGTTCGTGCACGGCGTGACGTTTCCTCTGCCCACGCCGGTCGGCAAACTGGCGAAGCAGATCGCTCCCTTGAGGGCCGGCGAACAGAACGCCGAGGCCGGTGAACTGAAGTACGAGCACTTCAGCATCAAGATGAACAAGGCCAAGAAGATGGCTCTCTTCACGGCGACCAACGTCGACGGCAAGAGTTTCCTGAACGTGGATCGCTCTACGGGAGAAGTCACCGACGGTGCGGAAGGAGAAACGTGGTACGGGGACCCCCGCATCAGCGCGAGCTTCTTCATCGATCAGACCTTCTATTCTGGTTGGTCCAATCTCTTCGACAGGGGCCATCTAACTCGCCGGATGGACCCTGACTGGGGAAACAAGGTGGAAGCCGAACGCGCGAATGCGGACACCTATCATTTCACCAATTGCACCCCGCAGCACTTCCGCTTCAACGAGAGCACCAAATTCTGGCAGGGCGCCGAGCAATACGTCCTCGAAAACGGAGCCATCTCGGAAGAGACCGCGAACCGCATCTGCGTCTTCCAGGGGCCGATTTTCGACGATAAGGTCGATCTTTGGGCGGACGACACCCAGATTCCGTCGTCGTTTTTCAAGGTGATTGCCTGGAAGGGCAAGAACGGCGTGAAATCCGTCGGGCTCGTCGTCGATCAGCGTCAACTGCTGTCCGAACAGCGCAAGGGAGGAATTCCACCGAAGCCGCCGGCCTTCGTCGACGTCTCGCAATGGCGCGTCGCCATCACCGAGATCGAACGCCGGACCGGCCTGGACTTCGGCGATCAGGTCAGGTCGGCCGATACTTTCGAGACCAAGGATCAGCCTGTCGTAGGCGAGGCGCGGCCGGCGATTCCAGTGAAATCCGAGTCCGATATCCTGCCTCGGAACCTGTGACGATCGCGATACGGGGGCCGACGTGTCATCCACTGGCAATCGCGGAGGAACGCGCATGAAGAAAGCCGCTTTGCTGGCGTTGTCCTGCCTCGTCGCGCTGGTGCCCGCCCCGGCGTCCGCGTGGTGGGACGAAGGCCATATGCAGATCGCCTATCTGGCCTACAAGCGGCTGGATCCCGCGATCAAGGACAAGATCGACGGCCTGCTCAGGCTCAATCCCGACTATCAGGTCTGGACGTGCGGTGCGCAGGACGAAGCTTCCCGAAGGACCTATGCCTTCGTCCACGCGGCGACGTGGGCCGACGACATCAAGACGAAGAGCGATTACCGGGAGGATCGCATTACGGACGCGACCGCCGGGCAGAACGTAGCTTACGACAAGCTCAAGCACAGCTATTGGCACTATGAGGACATATTGTTCTCGCCGGACGGCACGACGCTGCCCGCACCGGATCCGGTCGATGCCGCGAAGATGGCGAAGATCATGATCGCTACGCTGCCCGCAGCTTCCGGCGCCTCCGATCAACTCCGTTCCTACGACCTCGCCTGGTTGCTGCACCTCGTCGGGGATCTCCATCAACCGCTTCACGCGATCGCCCGCTATACCGCCGAGCTTCCGCACGGCGACCGCGGCGGCAACGCCGAGATGGTGGTCCCGGCCACCGGCGAGACGATCGCGCTGCACGCCTATTGGGATCGTCTCTTCGGCGGATATTCTTCCGTCTTCGGGGCCATCTTCGACGCCGACGATCGTGGTGGCCTCGGGTCGGTTGCGGTCGATGCCGACGCGGAGAAGGTGCTCGATCCCGATCGATGGGCGCAGGAGAGCTTCGAGGCCGCGAAGAGCTTCGCATACGCCCAGCCGGTCGGGCCTGGATCGGCTCCGGTCCAACTCACGCGCGACTACGAAACGAACGCACGCAACGTCGCCCGGAACCGCGCAGCCCTTGCCGCGGCAAGGCTCGCGAAATTACTGGACATGGCGCTCCGCTAGATCTCGAAGGGAGAACCTGAATGCTGCCGACGATGCTTCAGAGATTGTACGCGGCGTCCGACCTCCTTGATGGATTCAATCCGTTCGACGAGTTGGGATTCACGCTCACCCGCGATTTCGAGGTGTTTCGGCAATTCGTGTCCGACGGAGGACCCGTGCCGTCCTCCCTGGCGACGCGACTGTCGCAGGCGCGGCACGACGCGACGATCGCCGATGCCCTCAAGAGATTTCTGAAGGACGTTGGCCGGCCGCTCGTGGGGTTCATGGGCGGCCACGCCGCCAAGCGCAATTCGCCGGCGTTCGCTGACATCGCCAAGCTTGCCTGGAGCGTGGCGCAGGACGGGTACCTCATCGTCACCGGAGGCGGTCCCGGCGTCATGGAGGCTGCGCACGTGGGAGCGGCCTTCAGCAAAAACGGAATGGACGATCTCGAAAGGGCCTTGGCGAAGCTTGCGGCGACCCCGGATTACGGCGATCTGGATGATCTCTTCGAGAACGACGGCAGCCTTAAGAAATCGAAGCGGAAGGACGTGATGGCCGCCCGCGATTGGCTCGCTGCTGCACTCGACGTGCGTTCGGCTGCGCCTTCGACGCTGCCTCTCAGCCTGGCCATTCCGACCTGGCTGTACGGTGCCGAGCCCACGATGCCGTTCGCGACGCACTACGCCAAATACTACCAGAACAGTCTTCGCGAGGAAGCGCTCGTCAACAATTCGCGGGCTGGGATCATCTACGGCCGAGGGGGCGGCGGAACGCTGCGCGAGATTTTCCAGGACGTGGAAAGGAACTACTACGCTAAGGACGCTGAGAATTTCACTCCAATGATATTCTTTGACAGGGGCGGCTACTGGCTGCGCTCCGCGATCTACGAGAACGGCAAGGTTACGAGCTACGGCTTGAAAATGGACGAAACCGTCCCGGAGATACTCAAGTTCGGGATCTGCACCCGATTGAGTCCCGACGAAGCCGCATTGCGACAATTTCTCGATAAAATGGCTTTCACGGACGACGTATCTGTCATCAAGGATGTCTTGGCCAAGCATTCGGGCGTTGCGAAGCGGAATATGTCTTTCGCGCTCGCCGGCGAGTCGTTCAGGATACCTACGCTGCGCATGAACCGGGCCTAACCTAAACGGGCGCCCGCTGCGCCAGTCTTGCTTGGGACATTCCGAACAGGTATCGCCGATGTCCAGTACTCCCGCGTCCGCCATGACGGCGGCCTGAGGCGGGACGCCCTGCAGCGGTGATCCCGGGTCTGACGATGCAGAAAAAGTCTGGTTTCCGGGACCTGGATTTTGGCTCGAGCGCGATCCTGTCGGAGAGAATGCCGTCGCTCAGAAGTGACCGAATGAAGGGTTTCGATCGTCGAAGACTCGTCTCACGTTGAGCATTATCCGGAATTCAGTGTAACGAGCGGTTTCTCGCTATGAATAGCGTCTGAGACGGACCGACTGTTCAGATGCCGCGCGCAAGCAATGATGTTGGCTGATTTTTGAAGCCTCTCTCCACGCTCTGGGTGGAGCTGCTGGGGCTGGAGCGGGTCGGACGCCGCGACCACTTCTTCGAACTGGGCGGCCACTCGCTGCTGGCGGTGCGGTTGCTGAGCCGGCTGTCGCAGGCTGTTGGTGTACAGCTGCCGCTCACCACGCTGTTCGTCAAACCGGTGCTGGCTGATCTGGCGGCGAGCATTGTCGAGGTGCTGAGCCGCTGCGATCCGCAAGACCTGCCGGCTATTGCGCGAATAGAGCGTTTTTGGCACAGCTGGATGAGACCAGCACGAACTACCACATTCCGCTGGCCTTGCGGCTGCGCGGCGTGCTCGACCGCATCGCCTTGCAGCGCAGCCTGGACCGTGTGTTGGCGCGTCATGAGGCGCTGCGCAGTGTCTTTGTCGCCTCAGAAGGTGAACCTCGGGTTGAGATTCTGCCGCCGGATGCGGGGCTGCCGGTGCTGGAGCACGATCTGCGGGGCAGGCCGGATACTGACGCCGCGCTGTCGGAGCTGTGCCAGGAAGAGGCGCGCACGCCGTTCGATCTGGTCCGCGGCCCGCCGATCCGCGGGCGCCTGATCCGCACCTCCGATGAGGAGCACGTCGTCCTGCTGACGCAGCATCATATTGTCTCGGACGGCTGGTCGCTGGGCGTCTTGGTGCGTGAACTCAGTCAGCTGTACCGGGCATTCGCAGCCGGACAAGACGATCCGCTGCCGCCGCTTGCGATCCAGTATCCGGATTATGCCGCCTGGCAGCGGCAGTGGCTCTCGGGGGAGCGGCTGCAGAGCCAGGCGCAGTATTGGCGCAACGCCCTGTCGGGTGCCCCGGCCCGTCTTGCCTTGCCGACCGACCGGCCGCGGCCGGCGCAACAGTCGTTTGCCGGGGCCAGTGTGCCTGTGGTCATCGATGCGGATCTGACGCGGGGTCTGAAGCGGTTGAGCCGGCAGCATGGCACGACGTTGTTCATGACGGTGCTGGCGGCGTGGGCCGCGGTGCTGTCGCGTCTGTCGGGGCAGGACGACATGGTGATCGGGGTGCCGAGCGCCAATCGTGGTCGCCGCGAGATCGAAGAGCTGATCGGCTTCTTCGTCAACACCCTGGCGCTTCGGGTCGACCTGTCTGGGGAGCCGAGCGTGGCGGAGCTGTTGGAGCGGACGCGGCGCACGGCCTTAGGGGCGCAGGAGCATCAGGACCTGCCGTTTGAGCAGGTGGTGGAGATCGTGCAGCCGCCACGGCATCTTGATCACACGCCGTTGTTCCAGGTGATGCTGGCCTGGCAGAACAACGCCGTCGCATCCTTCGATCTTCCTGGATTGAGTGTGGAGGCGGCGGCGGATGGATTCGATCAGGTCAAGTTCGATCTGGAGCTGAACCTGCGCGAGCGTGGCGAGGCCATCAGTGGAACGCTGAGCTACGCGACGGCGCTGTTCGATCGAGTGACCGTCGAGCGGCAGCGAGGTTATCTGCTGGCGCTGCTGCGGGCGATGGTTGCCGATGCCGGACAGCCGGTCGGCCGCATTGAGCTGCTGCCGGCCGACGAACGCACCTATCTGCTGGAGGAGTTGAACCGGACGGCGGCGCCGTATCCGTCGGAGCGGTGCATCCACGAGCTGTTCGAGGCCGCGGTGCGCCGTGCGCCGGATGCGGTGGCGGTGGTCTGCGCGGCCGAGCGCCTAAGCTATGGCGAGCTCAATGCGCGGGCCAACCGGCTGGCGCATCATCTGATCGCGCTCGGGGTCAAGCCGGATCAGCCGGTCGCGATCTGCCTGGAGCGCAGCGTGGCGATGGTGGTGGGGCTGCTTGCGATCTTAAAGGCTGGCGGGGCCTATCTGCCGCTGGATCCGGCCTATCCGGCCGCGCGGCTGCGGCAGGTGCTCAACGATGCGGCGCCGCGACTGGTGCTGGCCGATGCGGCCGGACGCGCCGCGCTGGGCCCGGAGGCGCTGGCCGATGTGAGCGTGGTGGATCTCGAGACGGCGATGCCGGCGTGGGCGGACCTGCCGGCGTCGGATCCGGATCCGCGCGCCCTCGGCCTGACCTCGCGCCATCTTGCCTATGTGATCTACACCTCCGGCTCCACCGGAACCCCCAAAGGGGCACAGAATGAGCATCGGGCTATTATCAACCGCCTGATCTGGATGCAAAAAGCCTACGCTCTCAAGGCAACTGATGTCGTCTTGCAGACGACGCCATTTGGCTTCGATGTCTCGGCCTGGGAGTTCTTCTGGACGTTGCTTGAAGGCGTGACCCTGGTGCTGGCGCCTCCGGGTGCGCACAGAGATCCCGATGCATTGGTCGACTTGATCATCAGCGAGCGCATCACGACGGCTCACTTCGTACCATCCATGCTGGTCAGCTTTATGGATACGAAGGGTGTTGATCGCTGCACATCGCTGCAGCGTCTTTTGTGCAGCGGCGAGGCGCTTCCTGCCGCCAGTGTGCATAAGGTTCGGCGCCTATTGCCTTGCACTGGCCTGCACAATCTCTACGGTCCGACCGAAGCTGCGATCGACGTGACAGCGTGGAGCTGCCCCGATGAGTTTGATGGGTCCGTTGTCCCGATTGGGCGTCCGATCGCGAACACGCGTGTGTATCTGCTCGACGGTGATGGTGCGCCCGTTCCGTTTGGGGCGGTCGGGGAGCTCTACCTCGGCGGGGCGGGGGTGGCGCGCGGCTATCTGAACCGGCCCGAGCTGACGGCGGCGCGGTTTTTGGCCGATCCGTTCAGCGCCGAGGTCGGGGCGCGGATGTACCGGACCGGCGACCTGGCGCGCTATCTGCCGGACGGCAATCTGGAGTTTTTGGGCCGCAACGACGACCAGGTGAAGATCCGCGGCTTCCGCATCGAGCCGGGCGAGATCGCGGCGCGGCTCGCCGAGCACGCGTCGGTGCGCGAGGCGGTGGTGGTGGCGCAAGAGGATGGCAGAGGCGAGCAGCGTCTGGTCGCCTATGTCGTTGCGGCTGCGGAGCATGCGGCCGAAGCCGAGGGTCCTGATCTTGCCGGCGCCTTGCGCACGTACTTAAGTGCGCGGCTGCCGGACTACATGGTGCCGTCTGCGTTTGTGCGGCTTGCGGCGCTGCCGCTGACGCCGAACGGCAAGCTGGACCGCAACGCGCTGCCCTCGCCTGAGGATGAGGCCTATGCGCGGGCGGCCTATGAGCCGCCGTGCGGCGAGATCGAGACCACGCTGGCCGAGCTCTGGGTGGAGCTGCTGGGGCTGGAGCGGGTTGGACGCCGCGACCACTTCTTCGAACTGGGCGGCCACTCTCTGCTGGCGGTGCGGTTGCTCAGTCAAGCATTAGATCTTGGGCTGACGTTTAGCGCCGCCGATCTCTTCCAAGCCCCTGTTCTGAGGGAACTTGCATCGAAGATTCATTTGGAGCGACAGCCCAGCAGTCCGGAAGTGATTTCGGTTCTAGCAACGGGATCGCAGGCACCGCTCTTCTTTGTTCCTACAGGGTTGGGCGATTGTTCCTATGTCCTCGGTTTGGCGAAGGAAATGGACGTAGACTGTCCGGTCTATGCTCTGCCATGGCCGCCTTTCAATGACGTTTGTCTACCAACTCTTGAGGCGATAGCCGCGGAGGTAATCCTGGCAATTAGAGAGACCCAGCCAAAGGGTCCATACCGCTTTGCTGGATACTCATCAGGGGCAATCTTGGCTTACGCAATTGCGCAGCACTTACTAAGTCTCGATGAAGCTGTGTCATTCATGGCGTTCATCGATGTTGTCTTACCTGCAAATCGAACAAGCATATCGCCTGCCCAAACGGCACGAAAAGTGCTGCTGGATTCTTTTGAATCCTTAGATGATGAGCGCTACGAAATGTTGGAACGCTTTGCTGAACACAATTCAACGGCCCAGCTGCTTAAAACGGCGCAGCAAATTGGGGCGATACCCCTGGATTGTGATCTACAAGATGTCGTTCTGATGTATGAAAAGACCACGCAGTTCCAAAGGATGCTGGACTTATATCAGGTTCCATTCCTGCCAGTTGAGATCCACCAGTTTTATGCCAACTGGCCTCTTCGTCGGGCACGACCCCGCAAAAATTCAATGGGTCCGGAGGCAAGTTCGCCCTTGCGGGGTTGGGACCGGGTTTTGAATGCGGGGGCCATTCATGCCGTACCGGTTCCAGGCGATCACACGACGATGATGAGCGTTCCAGAAAACCGCCGAGTTCTGGCTCGAGCCATTTCAATGACCTTAATCAATTTACCGAGAACACAGCGGCAATCGCAGGCGCCACGGAGCTGACCTTCGGCATCGATTCGTTGGGATTCGCGGACATCCTCTGGGACCGTGGAGCGGGCTTACGGCAGAAAGATCGAGATGAATACGGCCGATGCCTGGTCGAACCTCCAGAATGTCGGCGACGTGGTGCAAGCCGTCCGAGGCTTGCTCTCCAAGCCCCCTTATAGGCCTCGGCATCTTGATCCAGCGACTTGTCGGAAAGCCGAGCAGCAATGCTCTGCTTATTGTTTTGACGCAAGTAGTCGCTGAAGCCGATGAGAATAGGTGCATAGTTCCTGGCAGTAGGCTGGGATTCTGTTGCCTTGTAGTCTCTGATCAGGTCCGCGTCTTCGGGATAAGGGTAGAAGTGAGCGCGGCCTGCCCTCGGCGCAATGCCAGCTCCCGACTGGGAGGCACGCAGACTGGTCAATGCCGCAACGACCTGCTGCTCGCCTGCTTTCTTTGAACGTCTCGAGATCTTCGTCCAGGGACTTGTCGTCCAGCCGAGCAGCAATGAAATGGACCCGCGGAGCGGGACCGCTTGAACCGGTTTGTTAGTTGGAAACTGACCGCTCCTGATCCCTTTCTATC